>QHXC01000434.1 GCA_003222815.1 Acidobacteriota bacterium
AAAATACCGGGGCGCCGCGCCAGTGCATTGGGCGATTGCGCATGGAGAGACGAAAACAGGTGTTTGCACGATGCGGCTTGATGAAGGCCTGGATACCGGTCCGGTCTTCTTGTGTGAAGAAACCGGCATCGGTCCGGAGGAGAGCGTCCAGCAAGTATATGATCGGCTCGCAGAAATAGGCAGCGGACTGATGGTAAAAACCGTCGAGGGATTCCTAAGCGGCACGCTGCGTCCCACGCCTCAGGACAATTCGCAGGCGACCTTCGCGCCGATTCTGCAAAAGGAGCATGGCTTTATAGAATGGACGATGCGTGCCAACGAGATTCACAATCGCGTGCGTGCGTTCAATCCGTGGCCTGGAGCAGTCACGAAGTTTCACGGAGGTATTTGCAAGATCTTGCGGTCCAGAGTGGCAGACCCTGACCCGGCGCTTCGCTCCCTGGGACAGAGAACAGAACCTGGAACGATTGTCGTTTCCAAGCGGTCGCTGGCTGTAGTTTGTGGAGATTCTGTTTTGTTGGAAATTCTCTCGATCCAGCCGGAGAATCGAAAACCCGTGGCCGGCGCCGACTTCGCCAACGGCGCACGGATTCAGCCTGGTGAAAAATTTCAAACCCTGATGGATAATTGAAGCGTATGCAAGAATCCGAGATCGAAAGGGCCGAAGAACCATCCAAGCGCGGAGGCCAATTTTCGCGTTGGTCAGGAATTATCCTGATGATCGCCATTTTGTTCGTCGCCGGAATCTTGAGTGCATTGACCGCTATGCGGTTCGCCATTCGTGGACGTGAGGTTGTTGTGCCGTCGGTTGTCGGGAAGACCGAGGATCAGGCGGCTGAGATTCTCGCCGGCAATAGTCTTCATTTGAAGGTTTCCAGCAAGCGTTTCAGCTCGGAAATACCCGAAGGCCACGTGCTGGAGCAGATCCCGCCTCGCGGCACACATCTAAAGTTGAACCGGAGCGTCAAGGTTCTCCTCTCGCTGGGTGGGCGCCGGTTTGCCGTGCCGAATTTACTCGGAAACAGCCTGCGGGCCGCGCAGCTCACGCTGACGTCGCGGCGCCTCACGTTGGGCAACACGCTGTACGCTCACACTCCGGAAGGCGAGCCATCAACGGTGACGTACCAGTCGCCCGGTCCGGGCACACAGGAAGGAAGCGACCCATCGGTCAATATCCTCATCTCGCTGGGGCCTCCGGCACAAGACTTTATCATGCCGGACCTTATCGGCAAGCCTGCGGAACTGGAGGCTTCGCGCGCACGCACCGAAGGGTTTCGTATAGGAAAAATCAACTACAGGAAATATCCAGGAGTCGAGGCCGGCGTCGTCATTCAGCAGAAGCCACAGGCTGGATATCGCGTTTCCAAAAGCGACATCATTCTTCTGGAAGTGACTCAGTGATTCGGATCGCACCTTCCATTCTTTCCGCGAACTTTGCCGCGCTTGGCGAGGAGATCCGGAAAGTGGAGGAGGCGGGCGCGCACATGCTACATGTGGACGTGATGGATGGCCACTTCGTGCCGAATATCACGATCGGCCCTCCCGTCGTCCGATCCGTCCGGAAAACCACACGGCTTCCACTGGATGTGCATCTGATGATTTCGGACCCCGACAAGTACATCCCGGCCTTCATCGAAGCCGGTTCGGATATGTTGACCGTTCACGCCGAGGCCACCGTGCATTTGGATCGAACCTTGAATTTTATTCGCTCACAAAACGCTGGTGTTGGAGTCTCAATCAACCCGGCTACGCCTTTGTCGGCCGTCCACCATGTATTGGGCTTGGTTGATATGTTGCTCATCATGAGTGTGAACCCAGGCTTTGGCGGCCAGCCGTTCATCCCGTACACGGTTAATAAAATTCGGCAGGCCCGGCAGATCATTGAAGATCATCACTATCGATGCGCCATCGAAGTCGATGGCGGGATCGACATCGATACTCTTCCGGAAGTCGTCCAAGCCGGGGCGGAGGTTTTGGTTGCGGGCTCAGCCATTTTTCATGCCCCTGATCCCGCCCGGAAGGTTAAGGAACTGCTGGAAATAGCGGCACGGCTCGGCTATCATTCAGTGTAGTTCCAGGAGTCCGAAGACTCCTCACTTTAAGAGGTTTTGGATGAGGAAATTGTTAATTTTGCCATTATTTTTGCTACTGCTGAGTTGCGGCGGAAAAAGAGTCGCATCCGAAGCGCCCGGCACCGACTTGAATGAACCCGACCGAGTCCTTTATAACCGCGCGATGAGGGATCTCGAAAAGAACAAATTCACCGTCGCCCGTTTGACTCTGCAAACACTGATCAATACCTATCCGGACAGCGAGTTTCTACCGCAGGCCAAGTATGCGCTGGCAGAATCGTTCTATCGTGAAAGCTCGTCCTCGGCGATGAATCAGGCCGAGGCCGAATTCAAGGATTACATTACATTCTTTCCTACAACCGATTTGGCTGACGACGCTCAGTTGAAGGTGGCTTTGACGCATCTGCGCAGGATGGAAAAGTCGGATCGAGACCGGACGCAAGCGCTGCTTGCCGAGGCGGAGCTGAAAACCATGGTCGAAACGTATCCGGACAGCCCGCTGCTGGATGAGGCCAAAAGTAAGCTGCGCGCCGTTCAAGAAGTGCTTGCTGACGGAGTATTTAGGATCGGTAACTTTTATCTCCTGAAGAAATCTTACGCGGCAGCGATCGATCGCTACAAAGAAATTGCGAAGAAGTACCCGGATTTTTCCAGAACTCCGGAAGCGCTTTTTAATTTGGCAGAATCGATGCGCCACAGCAACAATGAGCCAGAAAGCGCGATTTATTACGCTCGTGTCGTCAGTGAATATCCGTTTTCGGAGCGGGCGAATGAAGCGAAGGAGCGCTTGACGGCCATGAATATGCCCGTTCCCGAACCTAATCCGGTTGCGCTGGCTCGCGCGCAACAGACGCAGCACGAAGACAGAAGTATTTTGGGCAAAATGTTCGGTGTGTTTAATCGCCGGCCGCCTGTTCCCACAGAGACTGAAGCGGCATCAACTCAGGACGAATCCGGCGGGCAGCCCGATAGCAAAGATCCCGGTACGTTCACTATCGATCCCAAGGTGGTACAGCCCGGCAAGCCGCCGGCGAAGAAACCCCGCTAAGCCGGTAAACCAGGTTGGAATTTTTCAGGGGCGGACCTCAATGTCCGCCCCGACTTGTCTGTAGGACGTATTTCGGGACGGAGGAAATACGTCCAGGAAGAATTATGCGACGAACGATTCTTTTGGCGGATGACAGCCCAACGATTCGCCGGCTTGTCACCCAGATTTTTGCGGACGTAGAATTTGAAGTTGTCGCCGTGAACAATGGAGAGGCCGCCATCAAAACCTTCGATGAAGTGTGCCCCAGCGTCGTTCTCGCCGATATTTATATGCCCGGTAAGAACGGCTACGAAGTTTGTCTCCATGTTCGGCAGCATCCGACGCTGAGTGCAACGCCCGTGGTGCTACTTGTCGGAGCCTTTGATGCCTTCGATGACGAGTTCGCCAGAAAAGCAGGCGCGACGGCCAACATAACGAAGCCATTTGAGGCAGGGGCTCTCACAGAGCTGGTCATGTCCATCTTGCCTGACGAATCTCCGAAACCTAGGGCCGCGGAAGTCTCACCTGAACCACCTGACGATTCGGACCTACTTGGTCTGGCAGCCATTTTCAGAGATGAGTCGGCCGAAGCTGCACAAGGCAAGGCGGTATCGATAAGTGAAGAAGAGATCGATCGGATCGCCGACCGGGTTATTGAAAAAATCACGGTCCAGGTCATCGAGAATATTGCGTGGCGGATCGTCCCCGAAATCACGGAGAAGATCGTTCGAGAGGAACTGAAGAGAACAGATGAAAGTTGAAATTTCAAAGACGTACAACCCCAGGGAAGCTGAAGGCCGTTGGTACGCGTGGTGGGAATCTCAAGGATACTTTCACGCGGACGAGAAGTCGAAGCGTCCGGCATTTGTTATTGTCATGCCACCTCCAAATGTTACTGGCTCGCTGCATATGGGACACATGCTGAATGACACCGTCCAGGACGTCATCGTGCGCCGGAAACGCATGCTCGGCTTCAACACACTTTGGCTGCCCGGTATGGACCATGCGGGTATAGCCACTCAGAACGTCGTTGAAAAGGAACTCAAGAAGGAAGGACTGACACGGCATGATCTCGGACGAGAGAAATTTGTCGAGCGAGTCTGGCAGTGGAAGGAGCAGTACGGCGGAATCATCCTGAAGCAGATCCGCCGGATCGGAGCATCATGCGACTGGTCGCGCGAGCGATTCACTTTTGATGCAGGCTTGTCGCGCGCTGTTCGTGAAGTTTTCGTCCGCTTGTATGACGAAGGGTTGATCTATCGCGGAAAACGCCTGATCAACTGGTGTCCGCGATGTCACACCGCCTTGTCGGATCTCGAGGTAATCTACGAACCCGTCGATTCGAAGCTCTATTACATTCGATACGCTTTGAAGGGGCGTGCGAACGCTTTCATTGAGGTCGCAACAACGCGGCCGGAAACGATGCTCGGAGACACGGCTGTTGCCGTCAACCCGAAAGATGAGCGCTACAAGAAGTACAAAGGTGAGACGGCAATCTTGCCATTGTTGAATCGCGAGCTTCCGTTCATTGAGGATGAAGTCGTGGATCCTGCATTTGGCAGCGGCGCTGTGAAGGTCACACCGGCCCACGACCCTGCGGACTTTGAAATGGGACAGCGTCATAATCTGCCCCGGATCAGCGTCATTGATGAAAACGCGAGGATCACGGCAGAGGGCGGCCCTTATCAAGGATTGGACCGGAACGAAGCTCGCAAGCGCATCCTGGCCGATCTCGAAGCTCAGGGTCTCGTCGCGAAGACCGAGCCGCTGGTCCACAAGGTCGGCCATTGCCAGCGGTGCGACGCTGTTGTCGAGCCGTTGCTGTCAACTCAATGGTTCGTTCGCATCAAACCGCTCGCAGAAACGGCTATAGCTGCGGTGGAACAGGGCCGCACTCAATTCGTCCCGGCCAATTGGGCGAAGACCTATTTCGAATGGATGCACAATATCCGGGATTGGTGCATATCGCGTCAGCTCTGGTGGGGACACCGGATCCCTGCATGGTACTGCGACGATTGCAGCGAAATGACCGTCTCGCGTAACGAGACGGAGGATCTGAAGGCGTTCTATCCCGGCACTCTTCTGGTAACGGCATACGACATCATTTTTTTCTGGGTCGCCCGGATGATCATGTTCGGCCTGAAGTTCATGAATGACGTTCCCTTCAAAGATGTCTACATCACCGGCATGATTCGAGACGCGGAGCGCCAGAAAATGTCGAAGTCGAAGGGCAATGTCGTGGATCCGCTGGAAATCTGCGACCAGTACGGCACGGATGCGGTGCGATTTGCTCTCGCCAGAATCGGAGCGCCGGGAACGGATATCGCAGTCTCCGACGAGTTACTCGACAGCTACCGCGCATTCGCTACAAAGATATGGAATGCGGCGCGGTTTATCTTCAGGTATGCGGATGAATCGGATCGGTTGCCTTCATTCGCCGAATTGCAACAATCGGACTTGTCGCTGGTCGATCGATGGATTTTGTCGCGGCTCGCGCGAGCGACGGAAGAAGTGAATCGTTCCGTGGAGCAGTACAACCTGCACGAAGGGGCGCGGCATATCTATAGTTTCTTCAAGCACGAGTTTTGTGATTGGTATCTCGAGATGATTAAGCTTCACCCCGAGCGGTCAAAGCCAACGCTGCTTTATGTGTTCGAGAGCGCACTGCGACTACTGCATCCATTCATGCCATTCATCACGGAAGAGCTCTGGCAGAACCTGCCGCACAAGGGTGTGTCGATCGTGATGGCGCCGTATCCGGAATTCGATCCGCAAATGGTGGATCAGCGCGCAGAGTCGCAGTCAGAGTTGATTCAGGAGATCATCGCCAAAGTTCGGAGTGTCAGGGCCGAGTTGAACGTTGACGCGAAGCTGACCGTCCCCGTGCGTATTGCGACGACGGATGCAGAACTGACCGAGTTGCTGTCCAGCGCTCGTGAATACATCTTCAAGCTGGCGCAGGTGAACCAGCTTGAGATCGTTCCTCGCTTGAGCGGAGAACAGCTTGGCGCGAGGGCAGTGGCCGGAGGGCTTGCCCTCGAAGTTCCATTGGCTGGATCGATTAACGTTGATGCTGAGCGTGCACGCTTGAAAAAAGAGCTACAGAAGGTCCAAGACCAGGTCGAATCACTTGAACGAAAATTGTCGAATGCCAGCTTTGTGGATCGCGCTCCGAAGGAAGTAGTCGAAGAAAACCGCCGCCGCCTGGCAGACTACCGGGATGAGGCGGCAAAGCTGACAGAGGGGCTGAAGCGCCTGGGGAATTAGCCGCGAATCGCGCAAGTTCAGAACCTGAGGTCGAGGAATTCAGGATGAACCTATACGAAGCGAAAACTCCCCTCTCTGGCAAAGGAGGGGAATTCCGGCTCATTCTGTTTTCCTCGTTTACTGAAAATTTTCTGGCGTGATCAGGATGTCTGAAATTACGCGAAGGGCAATAATCGCGCCGCCCCCCATTCACGCAATTCGCGGCCAATTTCGTGTGTAAACATGGACAACCTGGATTTGCAGCTTCTGCGGGATTCGTTGCTCGCCGCAGTCCGAGAAGATGTGGGCGCAGGGGACATCACGTCGCACGCAACCATTCCCGCCAATGCTCGCGCAACGGGCCGGTACACGACGAAACAAACGGTGGTCGTAGCGGGTGTTCCTGTGATTCGCGAGATTATGAGGCTTGTTGATTCCGATCTTCAGTTTGACGCGATCGCTTCCGACGGCTGCTCCGTCGCCACAGGCGCCGTTCTCGCCGAGGTCCACGGCTCTGCCCGCTCGATCCTCGCCGTCGAGCGTACGTCTCTGAATCTTCTGCAACGGATGTGCGGCATCGCCACGCTTACGCATCAGTATGTCGACCGTATTGCAGGCACCCGCACACGAATCGTGGACACGCGCAAGACCGCGCCCGGTCTCCGAGTACTGGACAAGTACGCCGTATCCTGCGGGGGAGGCATGAATCACAGAATGGGCCTGTTCGACGGTGTCCTCATCAAAAATAATCACCTTATCTTCCACCCCTCGGTTGCGCACGCAATTCAGGAAGCGCGCCGCAATCTCGGTCATCTCGTGAAGATCGAAGTGGAGGTCCGAACGCTCGACGAGCTTCGAACCGCCGTTGACGGCGACGCCGATGTCATCCTTCTGGACAATTTCGATGCCGAGCAGACTCGAAGGGCGGTAGGAATTGTGAACGGCCGCATTCCGCTCGAATCTTCTGGCGGTGTCACCTTGGAGACCGTGCGGAGCTTCGCCGAAGCGGGCGTCGATTACATCTCGGTCGGCGCACTGACCCATTCGGCTCCGGCCGCCGATATCCACTTGCGCGTCACTGCCGAATAATTCTATGGACCGAAAACTCGACGCGCTGCTTTACGCACTCATGCAAAACATGATGATCGCGCTTTCCGGTGAGAAGCTGGCTCGAGATCTCGGTGTTTCCCACTCGACGCTGGCTCGGTGGATCGATAAGCTTCGTCAAGCCGGCATGGACATTCGCGGTGAGCTCTTTACCGGTTATCGGTTGGTTCGTTTGCCCGATGTCATTCTTCCCCAGCTTTTCCGAAGCCGGCTGCGGACGTCGCTGATCGGCAAGAGCATCTATCACTTCTACAGCGTAAACTCGACGAATGCCTTTGCGGCGCGCCTGTTCGCCCACGGTCACAACGTACCCGAGGGTACTATCATCATCGCGGAAGCGCAGACGGAGGGGCGGGGCAGACTCGGACGCGCGTGGCATTCGGAACGCGAGGCCGGCCTTTACTTCTCGATCGTTCTCTATCCCAAGACACCCCCGAGCCTGGCGCCGCTTTTTACGCTGGCTACGGCGGTGGCGATGCATAACGCTATCGAACGTGATACCCGGCTGGATGTGGACATAAAATGGCCAAATGATCTTCTCATCGACAATCGGAAAGTCTGCGGGATACTTTCGGAGATTCATGCCGAAGTCGATCTGGTCAAGACAATGATCGTTGGTGTGGGAGTCAATGTAAACCATGAGCATCTTCCCGCTGACATCGCGGAGCGCGCCACGTCGCTGCGCATCGCCTCCGGTCGAATCCAGTCGCGGATCGAAATCCTGTTGGAGTTTCTCGAGGAGTTCGAAAGCCTCTACATGGGTTTTGAAAGAAAAGGACCGCGAACCATCATTGAGCACTGGATGCGGCTGTCCAGCTTTGCAAGTGCCCGGAAGATCGAGGTTCACAACGGCGTGCGGAAAATTTCCGGTATCACGCGGGGACTGAATCCGCTTGGTGCTCTGCGCATTGAACAGAAAGATGGCCACATTGAAGAGGTCTATAGCGGGGATGTGGTGAAATGGGAGTAGCATTCAATCGGGTAAAACCGATGCTGTTAGCCATCGATCTCGGCAACACCAATACCGTGTTCGGTGTCTATGACGGCAACCGTCTTGTGATGCACTGGCGGCTGTCCACGCAGAAAGACCGAACCGTGGATGAGTACGGAATTCTGCTCCGGAATCTCTTCGCGCTGGAGAAGATCGACGCGCAGCAAATTCAGGGGGTCATCATTGCTTCCGTTGTGCCGCCGTTGGACTCGGTGCTGAACGAGATGGTGTCCGTGTACTTTTCCGTGAAGCCCGTATTTGTGACGCACGAGAATGCCGGAATTCCTGTTCTGTACAACGATCCTCGCGAGGTCGGAGCCGACCGCATTGTGAACGCCGTTGCTGTAGTTCACAAGTACGGCACGCCCGCCATCGTCGTTGATTTCGGCACGGCCACGACATTCGATGCCATTACGCTCAAAGGCGAGTACCTCGGCGGTGTGATCGCGCCCGGCATCGTGATTTCCGCCGAAGCCTTGTATGAGCACGCCGCCCGTCTCCCGCGGATCGAAATTCAAAAACCGATAGACATCATCGGACGCTCAACAGTTGCCAGCATGCAGAGTGGGATTTTTTACGGCTACGTGGCGCTGGTGGATGGGATCATGACGGGCTTCAGCTCGTTGCGGCAAGGTTGGCCAGAGAGTGACAAAATCAATTCAGGCTGCGCGCTCATGTCATAATGCTCGGTGCATTTGGCTGAAAGTGAACAGATTGGAGACGATATGACGCGCCGAATAACGGTCCTTTTCCTGATTTCCGCTTCGCTCCTTCTCGGGTGCAGCCGGCCGGACCGGCCCACAGGAGCCGGTTCTGGTGCAGCCGCTCGACCAACGTCAGGCGATTGGATTATCAACAGGATCGATACTGAACCCGAGAGTCTGAACCCCCTGATCTCCACGACAACTAACGCGCAGTACATACAGGGCGGCGCGAACAATTCTCACGTTTATGAAAGTATGCTTCAGGCGGAACCTGCGGACTGGGTTACTCCACGGCCCTTGCTGGCGGAGTCAAGGCCGGAAGTCTCGGCGGACCACCTGACTTACACCTTCACGATTCGCGACGGCGTGACGTGGCACGACGGGCAACCGTTTACGGCCGCCGACGTGCTTTTCACATTTAAGGCTGCAGTGACGCCCTCCGTGGATGATGCGCCAATTCGTAGTTATCTAACCGATCTCCTGAACGTGGAGCTGCTGGACGGCCGAAAACTTCGGTTCACGGTGCGAAAACCGTATTTCATGAACGAAATTGTTTTAGGCCAATTTATGCTCATCATGCCGAAACACGTTTTCGACCCTCAGGGCTTACTTGACGGTGTTAAGTTCCCGAACATCGTCAGCGCCGACGGAAAGAACAATCCGAAGCTCAAGCAATTCGGCGAGCAGTTTAATAAACATCCAAACAATCGCGCACCCATAGGCACCGGACCCTACAAATTCGACCGTTGGGACACCGGAAAGGAGATTCTTCTGGCGCGGAATGACCAATACTGGGGCAAGAAAGGATACCTCGATAAAATCGTCTATCGGATCATCAGCGACGGCACCGCCGCTCTGACGGCTCTTAAGGCCGGTGAAGTCGACATGAATCCCAGGTTGCTTCCGATCCAGTACGCACAACAAACGAGTGGTGCTGCGTTTGAGAATCAGTTCGCGAAATCCCCATATACACTCCCCACGTACTATCTTTTGGCATGGAATGAGGAACGCCCGTTCTTTAAGGACAAGCGAGTGCGCCAGGCGCTGACGATGCTGGTCGACCGCCAACAGATTATCGAGACCTTGCGTTTCGGCCTCGCCAAGATCGCCACCTCGCACTTTAATCCCGGGACCACCGACCACAATACCGGCATCCAGGCGCTGCCTTATGATCCGAAACGGGCCGCAGAACTGTTGGATGAAGCGGGGTGGGTCGATCATAACGAGGACGGTATTCGCGACAAGGATGGAGTTCCATTTCGATTTGAAATGCTCGGCTCTTCGAGCAGCACATTTACAGGTCAGCTTTTGCCGATTCTGAAGGAAGAATTCCGGAAAGCCGGCATAGACATGACCGAGCGGCGCATCGAGTTTACAGTCTTCATCGCCAGCATGAGAGACCACCGCTTTGACGCGGGCGCCAGCGCCTGGTCCGCGGACTTGGTGCAGGATCCCTATCAAATCTGGCACTCGAACTCGATCGCGAACCGAGGGTCCAATTACATCAGCTTTCGGAACGCCGAGTCAGACCGCATGCTCGAGCAAGCTCGGACGGAGTTCGATCATGAAAAGCGAAAGCAAATCTACTGGAAATGGCAGGAGCTTATCCATGAGGAGCAACCATACACCTTCCTCTTTTATCCTCAGGAAGCGGCTGCTTATCACAAACGGTTCCAGAATGTAAGCTGGCTGCCGGCGCGTCCAGGTTACGATTTGAATATCTGGTTTGTGCCCAAGGTGGCACAACGGTACACGGCGACGAACGCTCAGTGAGTTCATGCGTAGTTATTTCGTCAAACGTCTTTTGTTGATAATTCCTACGCTTTTGGGAATCTCGCTGATTTCGTTCGTGATCATTCAGCTTGCGCCCGGTGATCCCGCAGCCCTGAAGATGGGAGACGCAACCCAGGGTATCCGCGATCAGGCGCTCGCGGAACAGATCGTCAACGAAACGCGGGCACTGTACGGACTCGATCAACCACTCCACATCCAGTATCTGCGCTGGTTAAAACGGATCGTCACGCTGGATTTCGGCGAGTCCTTGCGCGACCACCGGCTCATCACCGATAAACTGAAAGAGAGAATTCCGGTTTCGATTCGATTAAGCGGAATTTCGTTGTTGCTTGCCTATCTGATTTCCATTCCACTCGGCATTTACTCCGCAACGCATCAGAACTCCGCAGGAGACAAAATCTCAACTGTAGCGCTCTTCACGCTGTATTCGCTTCCGAATTTCTGGATCGCGACCATGGCTATTGTCTATTTCGGGGGAGGAGATTTCTGGGATGTATTCCCTGTCTTCGGTCTGGAATCCATCGGGACCGAGAACTGGCCGCTGTGGGATCGAATCAAGGATCAGGTGTGGCATCTCATTCTGCCGATAACATGCATGACCTATTACACGTTTGCGGCACTGTCGCGCTATATGCGTGCGAGCATGCTTGAAGTCATTCGTCAGGATTTTATCAGGACTGCGCGCGCCAAGGGACTAAGCGAGCGACTGGTTGTCTACCGTCACGCATTGCGCAACTCCTTGATCCCGATCATTACGCTGATGGCAGACCTGTTACCGGCATTGATTGGCGGCAGCATTGTGGTAGAGACGATCTTCTCAATACCTGGAATGGGCCAACTCAGCTTCGAGGCTGTTCTAAATCGGGATTATCCGCTCATCATGGCGGTATTCACATTCAGCGCGTTGTTGACGCTTATCGGGATACTGCTCGCGGATTTCCTGTACACGGTGGTCGATCCAAGGATTGCGTATGAAAAAAGAGCTGGGGCGTGAATCACAGCTCGTTGATGTTGGAACGTTGGAAGCGCCGGCGTTAGCTCCGATCCTCGCTGCTTCACCCGGAGCGTCCTCCGAAAGTTACTGGGAAGTGGTGGGGCGGCAGTTTCGCAAGAATAAGGTTGCAGTGGTCGGACTGATCATTGTCATCCTCTTATTTGCTCTCGCCATGAGTGCGGACTTCATCGCGAATGACAAGCCGCTTGTCATGAATTACCACGGGCAAGTTTATTTTCCGGTGTTGAAGGATTACGCGGTGTGGCTCCGCTTGTCGCGCTGGCAGCAGTCATTTCAAAACATTTCGTACAAGGAATTCATTGCAGCGAATTTTAAAGAGAGTGATTGGGTGTGGTTCCCGCCGGTCCACTATTCGCCAAACGACATCAACTTGAAAGATGCGATCCAGCCGCCCTCCACGCAGCATTTCCTCGGTACGGACGAGATCGGACGCGATGTCGCCAGCCGCCTGGTTCACGGCTCGCGCGTGTCGCTATCTGTGGGTTTCGTGGCGGTTTCGATTTATGTACTGATCGGTCTGATCATCGGAGCTCTTGCCGGATATTATGGCGGCATCGTGGATATTGTCGCGTCCCGCCTTATCGAGATCATGCTAACGATTCCGACATTCTTCCTGATCATCACCGTTGTTGCATTCTTGCCGCAGAGCATCTTCAACATCATGGTCGTCATCGGAATTACAAACTGGCCCACGGTGGCCCGCCTGACTCGCGGTGAATTTCTGAAGGCCAAGTCCTTGGAATACGTCGTCGCCGCACGGGCGCTTGGCGCGACCGACTTCCGAATCATCTTCCGCCACGTGTTGCCGAACACCCTGGCGCCGGTCTTCGTAGCTGCGACGTTCGGTATTGCGTCCGCAATACTCATCGAATCGACTTTGAGCTTCCTGGGTTTTGGAGTCCCTCCGTCGACCGCGAGTTGGGGCTCGATCCTTTCCAGCGCCCGGCAATTGCTTCCTAGCGGCTGGTGGCTTACGGCCTTTCCCGGTTTTGCAATATTCCTGACCGTCACGTCCTACAATCTGCTAGGCGAAGGGTTGCGGGACGCTGCTGACCCTCGTTTGAAGACCTGAGTTCCGTTTATAATTAGGTTGGATGGCGCGGATAAAAACCTTCTACGACGAGCTTGGTGTAGACCGCAACGCGGACGGGGCAGCGATCAAGCATGCCTTCAAGGAAATAGCGAAAATCTACCATCCGGACAAGAATCCGCCCGACAAGCAAGCTTGGGCTCACGAGCAGATGAGCCGCCTGAACTTCATTGTAGATACGCTGCTGAATCCCGCGACGCGAAAGGAATACGACGGCCTGGTAAAGAAATATGAAGAAATGTTCCTTGTGGCGCGGCCGCGCCGCCGGCCTCACGAACAGAACGCGCTCGAAAGGGAATACGCCCAAGTTTCCGTCGAGATCATGAACCTTGCCGGGAAGTATGCGAACTGCCGCTTGAAGATGGTTATTGGCGGAATCGTAGGCAGCGTTGCCGCAATCCTGCAGCTTGCCGCCTACTTCAGTCCTCTGGGTGAAGTCCTGGCCGACTTCCCCATGACCTTGGCCTTCATCTATTTCTTCACGCTCATCGGCGGCATCATGATGATCATCGGAATTTCCGACTACCTTGGCCGGGGCCAATACCGGCGCCGCATCCACGAGCTCGAACAGCGCCGTTCCCACCTCCGGGAACGCATGTACGAAGTCTACGTGTCGGACTAGGCGCTTTTAGAGCGCCCTGTCAAAAACGTAAACGTGGAGGCATGTATCCATTCACGTCCTTGGCAACTGTGACATGGCTTCTCCCAACAAGCGCAGTGCGTTCTTCAGCATGACCTCAACCTCTACAGTGGTCGCCGAAGATTGGCTGCAGCCGGCAGATTCCAAAACTTCAGTAAACGATTTAGTGCTGTTGTAAATATGACTGAGCTCATCGATCAGGGACGCCATTTCGAGCTCGAGTTCAGCACGAAGAACTGACTTCTGACACCGATGACTGCCCTTATAAGTGGGATTTGACGTTTTGCCCATTCCAGCATCCTCTATTCAGCAGAAGTAGGTGCTGCGTGTTGGGCCGTCCGGTACGCATCTAGAGTAACAAAAAAAGAACCCAGGTTCATATGGGACGAGACACCGTGCCGATGGTTTTCTCAACGACGGAGAAACATATTTCCGTCGCGAAGAAACTCGTCTGCCGGGCGGGAAAAATCATGTCCGCCGCGGACAAAAAATCTTCCCGGGGGCCGAATTGTCCGCGACCCTGCGTACGTTTAAATCTGGGTGGATATGAAATCTAAAGTTCTACGGCCATCTCTTGTTACCTCGCATGGTGTGCTGTTCAATTCCGATTGCTTAGAGGCGATGCGCTTATTCCGGTCCGAGGTCATTGATATGATATTTGCGGACCCACCGTTCAATATCGGCAAGGAATACAACAACGGCCAATCGGATCTTCTTGAACAAGATCATTATCTGGATTGGTGCAGGCTTTGGATTACGGAATCGGTCAGAATACTAAAGCCGGGCGGCGCGATTTTCATCTATCACCTTCCGCGATGGGCTTATCACTTAGCCGCATACCTCGGAGAGCAGGAAATGGACTTCCGGCATTGGATTGCTGTTTCGATGAAGGGTACGTTTCCGCGAGGCAAAAAACCGTATCCCGCTCATTACGCGCTTATCTACTTCACTAAAGGAGCGCCCAAGACTTTCAATCGGGTGCGGCTACCGATACCGACTTGCAGACATTGCGGCAAAGACATTAAGGATTATGGCGGGCATCGAAAATATCTGAATCCGGCCGGATTGAATCTGACGGATTTTTGGGAAGATACGTCTCCGGCTCGTCACCGTAAAGAAAAGTCACGGTGGCACATCAACGAATTGAAGCCCATGATTCCTGAGCGGTGTGTTGAGATTTCCACTAACCCTGGTGACATCATCCTTGACCCATTTGGCGGTGGAGGCTCAACCTATGTGACGGCCGAAAGGCTTCATCGCTTTTGGATCGGTACAGAGATCGGTCCGTGCGAACCGATTGTCGAGCGATTCAAGCGTGACTTTCACGACCAGACTAGGTTCAAAAGCATACCCGAAGAGCTTCACAGAATCCGCTCGCCGAGTCTTTGCGAGATATCCATCGCAGGCTAGTTAGCCGGCAGGCTGGGATTCAGGCAGGCTGTGGGATTCAAGCCGCCCCGGGGTTCGTCCGAGGGCTCTGAGAATCTCGTTGGCTGTGTCCATGGCGCCATCTCTCCTCTTGGTTTAGCCGCGGATTTCATGGATGATCCGATGGAAATCCGCAGCCTGGGTGATGCATCTGTGGTTACGGACACATGTGGGCGACCGGGTCGCTCCAATCGGTTAGCCAGTGGAACCGCCGACCGCGCGCACCTGGAACGCATAGGTCGTTCCCGGCGTCAGATTGTTAATGGTCATGGATCGCGAATTGGTGAACAGCCTGGCGTTTTGCCAGGGCTGGGCGTGCCGCCAGCGCCGATCGCCGCATTCAGGTCATCGAAGGCCGCCTGCTATGCCTTCAGATCCTCGGGTGGACTCGGAAAAGTAGGTTGCCGGTCGTGCCCTGAAGGACGGCTCCGGCGGTTGCGACAATCTGTGGACGGTCTGAGATTTGAAACCCTGCAAAGTTCGAATGTGTTCAGCCATAGTTTTCTCCTAACGGTTAGTTTGTTGATGGATTGGTGTTACAAACACACCCGCCGGCACAGCGCCGAGGGTTCTCTCCGGGACGGGGAAACATATTGTTATCGCGACGAGACTCGTGTCCGAGGCGGAAATCATCGTGTCCGTCATGGAAAA
>QHXC01000435.1 GCA_003222815.1 Acidobacteriota bacterium
GGCGATCTCCCGTTCGATCGATGGTTTGCTTTGTGCCGTTGCGTTCACGACGCCCTAAACGGCACCCCGTGTTCCATCCGTAACGGGATGAGCGTTTGCTTGTTCTTCAACGGTCTAAAGTGAAAGGGGGGCTCTGCAAACTGTCGCTTTTGGGCGACTGTCGCTTTTGGGCGACAGAATGTATAAATTGTCTAACAAATACGTTGCAAGGCAACCTTGCTTTTTAGACAAATGTCGTAATTATGAAGAAGACGGATGCACTTGGGCAATTCGACCAGCTTGTCCTCACTGCGGTG
>QHXC01000436.1 GCA_003222815.1 Acidobacteriota bacterium
CGAACGCACGAGTCTGCGGAGACTACTTCTGCACTGACCACCTTATGATACTTGCCTGACCAGGAGGTGCGGTTAGCTAGATGCCGAAGATCGTTGTTTCTCATCCGTATGACGGCGCCGGACAGCGAATCAGGCGCCTAGGGCTTCAGTCCCTCCTCGACGAGATCTATGGAATTCTAACCGGGTTCGAACTGCGTGTTCTGGAACAGAAAGACGCCAACGGCGGGGCTGCAATTCGCAAAATGATTGATAGGGAGTTCGAAAAGGCCGGAGGTTGGGCCAAGACCACAGTAGGC
>QHXC01000437.1:0-1630 GCA_003222815.1 Acidobacteriota bacterium
TGCGGTTCAAGTTGTGTGGGCAATAATGATACCAGACGCCGTCGTGGCAGAACACCCCGCCGCTGCCGTAGGTCGGCCGGGTAAACACGTGCACCTCGTGGCCTTTGCGCTGGAGCGCCGCCGCCAATTCCGTCACATGCGCCGCCACGCCTCCAACCGCCCACCCGTGCAACGCCTCCCAGGAAAACATCGCAATCTTCACACTCGCGTCCCCTTCGCCATGGATAGTTTGTCACCCAAAGCAGGCCGCTGACAAGCACCGGTGCATCCACGCGGAGCGAGCGAGCGCCGGCTCGTCACGATGGAAAACGATTTCCTCGTATTCCGCCACCAACCACGAAGAGAGCGATTACGTTGCTGCGACGAACGATGCTTGAATAAATGAAGACCAAGCAGACTGAAATTCTCTTTAGTCCAGCCACATGAGCTTGGCCGGGTTCTCCTTCAGCATGACTCGCACCTCGTCCGGCTTGATCCCGAATGCGAGAAGCGCGCGAATGAAGACTCTCATGCCGTCGATGCTGTCCATGTGCAACACTTGACCGAAATCGCTCCCGATGATGCATCGTTCGGGGCCGATTTCCTTGATGGTGCGGACTGTTTCCATGGGATCGGCAACGGGCTGATACAAACTGGGTATCATCGGCCTGCCGGATCGAAATTTGACGCAGTGTTTGGCGCGCGCCAAAAGAGTGCCCTTTCCAGCGTCTGTAGCAGATCACTTTTTATGAGCAGACTGGGGCATTTCTCACAAGTGCCCAAGCGAAGATCGAGAAAATTTCATCTTATACGAAAAGTTTTTGAAGGTTTTCGTCACGTTTTTACGTCTTCTTTAGGTAGGGGAAGTAAAAAACGTCACAGTGTTTGAAAACCGGTTTTTTGACTGTTTAGGAAGGTGCCGATGGTTCAATATCATTTGCGCTGTTTCGCCTCTATAGCTGAGGTAAGACGCCGGCTGAAATCGCCGTTAGCCTTGTGTGTGCTAATCCTTACTGTCGGCTGTACTCAACAACCTAATTCCCGAGAAATTCCGACTCCTGCAAGGTCTTTAGATGCTCCTAAACTGGCTGCGGGAATCTGCAGGCCTGGTGCCAGTGCTAACTTACCCATCCCTTTGAAACCACAGGAAACTCTGATGTGGTGTTGGGCAGCAAGTGGCGAAATGGTGATGGCATACCTTGGTAAACCGGTCAGACAGTGTATTCAGGCGAACAATCTCTTTTCTTTAAAAGGTGTTGATTGTTGTACCCAACCGGTTGCTAACGGTTGCGTTAACGGAGGATGGCCAGAGTTTCAAAAATACGGTGTTTCATACCAGAAGACTTCGAATTTGCCCTTAAGTTGGGATCAGCTAACCGATCAACTTTACTGCCAGAAAAAACCGATCGCGTTCTCTTGGGGGTGGATTGATGATATCGGACAACAAAATGGCGGGCATATGATGGTGGCCGTCGGTTACGTGCCGATAAACGGAACTGACTTCGTAACCGTGAACGACCCGTGGCCTCCAGGACAGGGAGGAGACTTGGCACAGACGACTTACGCTAACTACGTCAGCGGACCTGATCATGTGCATTGGGATGATTTCTATGATTTCAAGTAAGGAAATTGTGGAGGACCAATGGTAACC
>QHXC01000437.1:1711-10155 GCA_003222815.1 Acidobacteriota bacterium
AATTACTCCGAAAGGATGCTGAATGCAGAACTGCAACATTGCGACGGTACTTGGTCGACGAGGGGTATCTTGTCCGCGATGCAAAAGGCAGTGCATCCACGGTGAATCTCACAGGCAGGGGCCATATAGGATTCGAGCAAACAGTCGCTGCCATAGATTCGTTAACAGTGATCCAAGCCGCGAAGTCGCGTGTGGCGGCGCGGAAACGGGACCAATCTGTGCGTTCCCAACCATAGGCAGCCCAAACCACGTTGCAGCCGTCAAGCCGCACGATTGTGAGACGGGCACCGCGCGTCCGATGGCCATGTAATAGAAATCAAGAGCGGCTTGGCACGATCGAAAACAAACTCAGGCTTATTCCTGGTGTCTTTGTCCCGTCCGCACGGTGTAGACAGTATCCACTGGGCTGATAAAGATTTTTCCATCGCCATGCTGGCCGGTCCTTGCACCAGTTTGAATGGCAGCCAAGGCTGCGTCCAGCTTTGCCTCTTCGACGACAATGGTGAACATGATCTTCGGCAGCTCAGTGTAAACGGTATTGCCCACCTGAACACCTCTTTGCTGTCCCCGGCCAAAGACATCCATCTTCGTCAAAGATACAATGCCTGTGCATTCCAGGGCGTTAATAACCTGTGCTTCCCGATCGGGTCGAATAATGGCGCGAATCATTCTCATTCGTGAATCTCCACCCATACTTGATTGTCTTCAACGAAGACGGGATAAGTCTGCAGAGTCAGGACAGGATCGGTCGAGCACCGGCCGCTGATCAAATCGAACTTGTAGTCGTGCAATGGACACGTCACTTCGCAATTTTTGATCGTACTTTCGTCGAGTGGGCCGCCCGCATGTGGACACTCGGCATCCACAGCGAAGATCCGTCCATCGGTGTGCAGAAACAAAGCCAGTTGTTTTCCTTTGGCGAGAGCGGAATAGCCGGAGCCTGTCTTGAGATCATTGATGCTGCAAACCATGACCTGCACCACTTTCCTGGACGCGACATTGGCAACAGTCAAAGTGCCTGCGCTGGCAGCGATCGTACTCTCTGCGAGGCTCACCATGGATGGCGCGTGGAAGTCGAACTCTTCATCGGACATTTCTGTGGCAGGCACCATTAAGATGCGATCCCGGACAGTCGGCCTCGCCTGAACCTGTTTGAACAATTCCAGGTGCTTGACGACATTAGCGAGCACATCAGGCAAGGCTTCGTCGCAGGGGACGATATCCATGATTTGTGTTCCTGCTCGGGCCTTCGGTCCCGTTCGTCCTCCGACATAGATTGCGACGGCGTCTAACGATCGGCCCTCAACATTCACTTTCATGCCGCGTAGACCGATATCTGCCGCCTGGTGGTTGCCACACCCCGCTGGACAGCCCGACCAATGGATGGTGATGGGTTTGCCATCCGGACCAAGCCGCTCCTCTAATGCCCTGGAGATTTGTACCGCGCGTCCTTTCGTATCGATCTGGGCAAGATTGCAATAGTCGGTTCCGGTGCAGGCAACGAGCCCCCTGAAAAAACGGGATGGCTCGGGTGACAAATCCCGAAGCAATGGTTCGCTCAAGAGCGCATCAAGACGCTCTTCGGGAATATTCACCAGAATCGCGTTTTGACTCGTCGTGAGGCGAATCTCACCGTTGCCATACGCGTCTGCGAGGCGGCTGAGTTCGCGCAAAGATTCATGACGAATCCGCCCAACGCTGAGACGTATACCAACGGAATGGAGACCCGGTTGCTTTTGCCGGCGCACACCGAAGTGGTCATTGTGACCTTCTGAACGGGCATCTTTGCCGGCCGGACCGGGCTGCCATCCAAGACGCTGGACAAGTTCTCTGCGAAAGCGATCCAGCCCCCACTCCTCCAAAAGAAACGCCAGCCGGCATTGGGTTCTGGCGCCGCGCGCGCCCTCATCGTGAAAGAGTTTGATGATTTGAATGACGACGTCATGTGCCTGACCGGGTTCAATGAACCATTCAAGATTCGAGGCAATGGTAAAGCCGCCGGATCCCATCTTTCCGCCGACGAGGATGTGAAAGCCCGAATAGAGGGTCCCATGAATGAACTTGGTCGCCGGCACCAGAGCAACGTCCTGCGACTCGTTGTGCGTGCAGTTCTCAACGCAACCTGTGATGGTCATGTTGAACTTGCGCGGAAGGTTCGCAAATTCCGGATTGCCGCCGGTGCCTACAATCGTCCGGTCGAGGTCAACCACAATGGGTGACGCATCCAGCAATTCAGTCGGCGTCAAGCCTGCCAGAGCACAGCCATTGATATTCCGCACATTGTCCTGGCCCGTTTGAAGCGTACGCAGATCGACGCCGCGCAATCTCTCAAAAATTTCTGGGACGCTCTCGATCGTGTATCCGCGCAGCTCAATTTGCTGGCGGGTTGTAATATCGAGCATGCCGTTTCCCAAACGTTTCGAGAGATCCGCAATGACAGCCAGTTGCGCGCTGGTTGTGAATCCATTGGGCATGCGGATTCGCATCATGAACTTGCCAGGTGTCGGCTTTCGAAAGAAGACTCCGATCCACTTCAGCAATTCCTTGTCGGAAGGCGTGAGCGCCTCCCAGCCTTGCGTCGTGAACCGTTCGAGGTCTTCTGTGATCCGGAGAGGATTGCCGTCTTTCGATTGCTTGTATTCTTCAATGGGGTTGGCGCCCTTTCGCATGTACCTCTAATCCTTCAAAAAATCTCAAACATTGGCCAACACGGTCTCTGCCGCTTGTTGTGCACCGATGCCGGATGCATCGGTGCGGATTTGCATCACTCCATCGAGGGGTAGGACAAAGATTTTTCCGTCTCCAATCTGGCCGGTCCGATTGGCCTCCATAATCGCTTGAACCAAGGTCTCGACCTGGCTTTCCGCCACGATCCACGAAATCATTCGCTTCGGTAAGTACCGGAAACCCGTTCCAGAAGCGGCGCCCCTGCGCGCGAGGAACTGCAATCCCCGTTGTCTGCCGCGGCCGACGACTCGATGATGCGAAAAAGCGACGATCCCTAAACTTTCGATTTTTAGTTTCGTTTCCAGCCAACGCTCGGGCCGGATGATCGCGATGACTTCTTTGAGCTGATCTTCATGTGACCATTCCTCCGCTTCCTCCCACACAGCGACGCCTTCCGCAGGATCGGCAATGTGGGCTGGTTTAGCCGGCGGCGCAGGAAAGAGAATGTCCGCGGGATTCTCGGGAACTGTCTCCTTGTGGTGAAACGCTCGAAGCAATCGAGGCGCAGTAGCAGCATCGCCAAGCAGGATGGCGCCTGCCAGACGGCCATCACGCACGATAACCTTTTTATATATTCCCCGGCGGGCATCAGCGTAAGTAACAACTTCGTCGTTATCGTCCGAGGGCTCTTTCTTGCCTAGAACGATTAAGTCAATCCCCATTACTTTTAACGTGGTCGATGTGTTCGATCCGGTATACACCGCTTGCGGATTTGCGCCGCTGAGACGATCGGCCAGCACCCTCGCTTGTTCCGAGCCGGGAGCGGCGAGGCCATATGTTCGGCCGCCGTGTTGTGCGCATTCACCGATCGCGTATATAGAACGATCGTTGACGCAAGCCAAATCGTCGCCGACCACAATTCCACGCTCAACCGCCAGTCCCGCCTGCTTCGCAATTTCGACATTCGGGCGAATGCCTGCACTGATGAGGACCATGTCGCACGACTCCGTGCCGCCATCGCTGAAGGTAATACTCTCGACCCTGTCGTTTCCGGTGACACCTGTTATCGATTTGCACAAATGGAAATGGATCCCCATCGTTTCCAATGAAGACCGCAAGACACCACCGGCGGAAGAGTCCAATTGCACTGCCATTGGATGCGGCATCAATTCGACAACATGAACTTCGAGACCACGGTTCAACAGACCCCGCGCGGATTCAAGCCCGAGCAAGCCGCCGCCGAGAACGACGGCTTTGCGTGCGGTCTCGGCATGCTTCATGATTTGGAAGGCATCATCGAGCGTGCGAAAAACAAAAATGCCGTTCTGAAACCGGCCTGTATCCCTGATCAGTCCCTGGATGGGGGGGACGAACGGTTTTGATCCAGTTGCAAAAACGAGGCGGTCATAATGCTCCTGAATTCCATTGATCCCCGAAACTATCTTTGTGTTGCGGTCAATGGCGTCGACAGGGACTCCGGCGTGGAGCGTGATTCCATTCTCCGCATACCATTCCAGAGAATTCAGAAAGATGTTTTTGACGTCGTGAGAGCCGGCAACAACGCTCGACAGAAGGATGCGGTTGTAATTTCCATGAGGCTCGCCGCCAAACATGACAATGTCGAAGTGTTCCCGGCCGTTGCGCGCGGTCAGTTCTTCGACGAAGCGTCCGCCGGCCATTCCATTGCCGATCACAACCAATTGCTGCCTTTGTTTCACCGGCCGGTCCTCCCCAGCCCTTACAATTTTGTAATTCCCGCGTACACGTCACACATTAATGTCTTCCACGTGATCACCGCCATCATCAGGTCGAGCTAGAAACGATACAGCGCTTCCAGGTATCCGAATTTCGCGTCCTTGCCTTGCGGATAAATCTGCTTCACGGCGGCCAGGCCCTGCGTATAGCCGAAATAGCCGGTCAGCGTGAGTTTCCTGTTCATCCGAAATTCGAGGTTCGTATCGTAGAGGTTTCCCAGTGACCGGCGGCTCGAGGTCGCGCGTCCGGAGTAGCCGAAAGTCCAAGGCTGAAAGACACCGCCGCCGCTGTACCAAAGATCATTCGCGTTGCTTAACCGCAGCGAATGAAATTCGCTGGAGACCGTGATTTTCGCGTGAGGCCGCAGGATCAGAGCGCCGAATGCGTCTTCGTTATTCATCATGTTGAAGAACGGAAAACGTGCGTAAGGACGCGGCGTCGGCAGCAATTGAAAGAAGGTCCGATGTGTATTGTCATTCGGATTATCGTCTCCCGACCCCCACGTATAGCCGCCGCGGAGCCACGGCTTGACATGCGGCAGGAAATTGGGTTGGAAGCCGGCCTCGGCATCAATCGCTCCGGCGCGCTGCCGCTCCGTACCCCAGCGGCCGGTTTGGACGGCGCCCCAGAACATCAGGCTGACCGTTCCACCTTTCGTCTCGAGAGCGTGCAGTGTGTGGCCCCCAAAGGTGTTGACGACAATGTTATCGGTATCCGCACGGCGTGCAGCGACAGGACGATTGTCGGTCTTGAGGATGTGCCGCCAGTCGTCATATTCGATCGCGAAGAGACGAGTATAGACGCAACGCGTTGGCACGGCTGCGATAACAGTGACGTTGGTTGCGGCTGATGCGGCATAAGAATAATGCGCGCCGTCAAAACTCCTGCCGACATCAGAGAATCCGAAATCCCCGAGTAGCCGTTGTGTGACGCGATCGCGTTTCAATGCGGCCAGGGTTGCGTTCTTCGGCGCCAATTCAGTGCCGTCGAGGAACGTAAATCGTCCGATCCTCAGTTGTCCCTTCTCAGTGCCCGGAGCGTCGAACTGGATGTAGAGCTGCCTCGGAAAAACCATCACGGCGTTTTGGTTTCCTCTGTTCGCCGACAGATAGTTCGACCCTAGCCCAAGCGCGCCTTGTTGGGGCGCAGTCCCTGTCGAGCCTGCAGGAAGTCCCAGAAGGAATGGCACCGCCAGTTCCGCATCCCACTGCCATTTTCGGCGGTTTTCGGAAAAGTTAAGGCGCAGCAGGTTGCCGGAATATTGGTATTCATTGTTTCCCGACGCAGGTTGAAACCAGTCCCAAGCATAGACCCGCGGGCGTAGAGTTCCCGTCACGGTAACGTCGCCAACCTTCAACGGAGCCGGTGCTGCCGCCGGCGCCGGCGGTGCTGGAGATGTCGCAGATGCTGCGGGAACCAATGCCTGCCCGTTCGCATCAATGGTTGAAAGCAAGAGCAAAATAACGAATACGAAGCGCATCGATTAATCTCCTGCCGCGACGGCCACGCCGGCCCCGGCTTGTGCAGATTGCACCGCATATTCTTGCTTCCGCGCGTACGTATACCAAAGCGGCAAACCTGTAAGGAGCGCGCCCGCCAAAATGTTACCCAACGTCACGGGCAACTGATTCCACCACCACCATTGACCCAGCGAAACGGGGGCCCCAAGATACAGGCCGGCCGGAATGACGAACATATTCACAATCGAATGTTCATAGCCGTGAGCAAAAAATACAGTGATAGGAAGCCACATTGCGGCGATCTTGCCGATCGTTGAACGTGAGATGAAGGCCAACATCGTTCCCATCGTCACCATCCAGTTGCAAAGCATTGCTTTGACGAATGCGGTCCCCCATCCGCCCATGCCCAATGCCGCATATCCCACAGTTTTTGCCTCCGCAATTTTGCGAACCTGATCTCCAAGCGCGCCGCCATTATTCGCACCGAAACTCGTAATTGCGACATAGAACAAAAGCGCATACAAGACACTGCCAATCAAGTTGCCTGCGTAAACCCACGCCCAGTTGCGCAACATGGCCCTGGCAGAAATCTGTTGGTCCATAAAAGCTGCGGGCAAAAGAGCAAAGTTTCCTGTCGCCAATTCGAGGCCCAAGAGGACCAGCATCACGAATCCGACGGGGAAAATGACTGCGCCGACGAGTGCCGGCAATCCTTGAGAGAGAGCTACGAACACGAGAGACGTCGCATAGCCGAGAAACACTCCAGACAGCGCGCCACGAATCAACATATCGCGAGCAGGAAGACCGGCTTTCTTCACTGCTGCCTTCAAAGCGTCCGATACAATTTCACCGGGGGCTACATAGTCCATCAGATCTCCTTTCAATACCTGGCCTGAACCCTCGCAGGTTCGTCGCATGCGTCTCTTGCAATGCACATGCCGACCCTTCGAAAACCCGCAAAATCAATGCCCCTGGCTGGTTTTTAAGGTATTTAGCAATACTGGACGGCGTACAACAATGTAGGCAGCTCAATCGATCGACACAATTTTGTCGGAATTCGCCGGCGAGGTGTCAATGCGTCATCGCGTAAATGACGAAATTGATGCCCATGCGGTAGGCTTGACCCGAATACTTTTCCGGATAGCACGCGACATCCATGTGCTCCCAAGCGTCTCCCAAATCCGAGTTGTACGTCACGATGACCATCAACCGGCCCTTGTCGTCGGAGATTCCATAGATGCGCGGCTCGATATCCGTAGGTGATTCCCAAGTCTGACGGCCATAGCAGCCGTTACTGACATTGGGAATTTGCATGACGGTATCAATGTCGAAGAACGTGTGAAAGATTTCGTGCGTCAATGGCACCGGTTCGAGCTTGCGATCCGGAAAGACCTTCGCCATCTGCCGCTCAAAGTTCGCACGCTGGTAGACTCCCCAAAAGTCGTCCGCGTGCAGAAATCCGCCCCGCAGTAAATGTTCGCGCAACCGGGCGGCTTGTTCGTTGCTAAGCAGCATCTGGCCTGGCTCGACGATATAGAGGTAGGGGAATTCAAAGATCCGCGGATCCATCAGGTCCATCGGGTGCGGCGCGTCCCGATAGGCATTGATTCCCGTCAGCCGCTCGACACCCCAGATAAACTTGCAGTCGGAGGCCGGGTAGTCGGTGCGCCAGCCTCCCCCCAGGCCGCCCTCCCCGCGCTCCAAATCCGAACACTTGAAATCCCGCAGAGGCGGGTAACGAAGAGGGATGGGGCCACCCCTTTCAGGCGTGCCCATCCCGGTATAGATCACTCGTGTGTAGTAATACTCCGGTTCCGTTCCCGGCGGAGGATTGTCCGCCCGAGCGCCGGACCGCACGACCACAGCAAAGAACAACACAAAAAGCGTTTTCTTCATGATGTTCAACTTCCGGGTGTACGAACGGCCTTCATTCTACCTGACGAAGATCAGGCCGGATACCAAATTGGATTTACTCAAAGGAAAACAACTGTACGAAGGGACTATTCCGCTGCATTTGGCACCATCGTTTACTTGTGTGCGCCGGTGCATGATGTCCAAGGGAGGCCAATGGACCACGCCAGTGAGCTCACTTTTCGATTGGCCACTCTTCGCCAGGCAGGATGTCCGTATCGTTCCTCAGGGCTCACCGCCGGGCCTCGATTTTTTCTAATCAATCATCAGCATGAAGAACCGGCTTCAAACGAAGAGGTGTTCCCATAGTGGAAACATTGCAGGAGGCAAACTTGATTCGCATTCAGAAACTGTTAACCGTGACACTTAGGGTACTATTGGTCTTGGGCCTCGCAGCCAGCGGCGGCCTGTCAATTGAGACCTTTGGTGCTGCTAGCGGCAATCTTTCACTCATTGGCCCTACTGCACTCACGGCTGGAGTTTGTAGCACCGCCTACACAGTTAGTTCCAATCAAAAGGCCGGTCAAACTGGTACGGCGATCACGCTGTCCGGGGGCGGCTCGGGAAGTTTTTTCACAGACTCTGCGTGCGGCAACGCTGCTACAGGTGTTTTAATACCATCCGGAGGAAAATCGGCGACATTCTACTTTC
>QHXC01000438.1 GCA_003222815.1 Acidobacteriota bacterium
CCTCACCGCGCAAGTTCGCAACATCGCGGATGTCACGATCGCGGTCGCCAGCGGAGATCTCTCGCGCAAGATTACGGTGGACGTCAAAGGCGAGATCCTGCAGCTCAAGGAAGCCATGAACACGATGGTGGACCAGTTGCGCTCTTTTGCCTCCGAAGTCACGCGCGTCGCGCGCGAGGTAGGAACGGACGGCAAACTGGGCGGGCAGGCCATCGTTCCGGGCGCGGCCGGCACCTGGAAAGACTTGACCGACTCGGTGAATGCGATGTGCGGGAACCTGACCGCGCAGGTCCGCAATATCGCGCAGGTCACAACCGCCGTCGCCCGCGGCGACCTGTCGCGCAAGATCACCGTGGACGTCAAAGGCGAGATTTTAGAGTTGAAGGACACCATTAACACCATGGTGGATCAGCTCAACGCGTTTGCTTCGGAAGTGACGCGCGTGGCTCGCGAGGTGGGTACGGACGGCAAGTTGGGCGGCCAGGCCCAGGTGTCCGGCGTCGCCGGCACGTGGAAGGACCTCACGGATAACGTGAACTTCATGGCGAGCAATCTCACCGCACAGGTCCGCAACATCGCCGAAGTGGCAACGGCCATTGCGAGCGGCGATCTCTCGAAGAAGATCACGGTGAATGTGAGCGGCGAAATCCTGTTACTAAAGGAAACGATCAACACGATGGTGGACCAGCTCAACGCTTTCGCCGGTGAAGTGACGCGTGTGGCTCGCGAAGTCGGCACCGAAGGCCGGCTGGGCGGCCAGGCCAACGTCGTCGGTGTGGCCGGCACCTGGAAGGATCTCACCGACAGCGTCAACTCCATGGCCAACAACCTGACGGCGCAAGTGCGCAACATCGCGGAAGTCGCCACGGCCATTGCCAACGGCGATCTTTCGAAGAAGATCACCGTGGACGTCAGCGGCGAGATCCTGCAGCTCAAACAGACGATTAACACAATGGTGGACCAGCTCAACGCCTTTGCCGGAGAAGTGACGCGCGTCGCCCGCGAGGTCGGCACGGATGGGCGATTGGGCGGTCAAGCTCAGGTTCCTGGCGTGGCCGGCACGTGGAAAGACCTCACGGACAACGTGAACCTCCTGGCTGCCAACCTCACGACTCAAGTTCGTAACATCGCCGAAGTGACGACGGCGGTCGCCCGCGGCGACCTGTCGCGCAAGATCACCGTGGACGTCAAAGGCGAGATCCTGGAGTTAAAGAACACCATCAACACGATGGTGGACCAACTGAATGCGTTCGCTGCAGAGGTCACCCGCGTTGCCCGTGAAGTCGGAACAGACGGCAAGCTGGGCGGTCAGGCAAGCGTCCCCGGAGTGGCCGGCACCTGGAAGGACCTCACCGATTCCGTAAACGCCATGGCGGGCAATCTGACCGTGCAACTTCGCGATGTCTCGAAGGTAGCCACGGCCATCGTCAAAGGCGATCTGAGTCAGAAGGTCACGGTCGACGTCAGCGGTGAAATCCTGCAGATCAAGGACACGATCAACACGATGGTGGACCAGCTCAACGCCTTCGCCAGCGAAGTGACGCGCGTGGCTCGCGAAGTCGGTACCGAAGGGCGGCTCGGCGGGCAGGCCAACGTTCTCGGAGTCGCGGGCACGTGGAAGGACCTTACCGACAGCGTGAATTCCATGGCCAACAATTTGACGGCCCAGGTGCGCAATATCGCCGATGTGGCTACGGCCATTGCACGCGGCGATCTGTCGCGGAAGATCACGGTGGACGTGAAGGGTGAAATCCTGGAGCTGAAGAACACGATCAACACGATGGTGGATCAGTTGAACGCCTTCGCTGCAGAGGTGACCCGCGTTGCACGCGAAGTCGGGACGGAAGGCAAACTGGGCGGCCAGGCCCAAGTTTCTGGTGTGGCCGGCACATGGAAGGACCTCACCGACAACGTCAACTTCATGGCAAGCAATCTCACCGCCCAGGTGCGCAACATCGCGGAGGTGGCCACGGCGATTGCCGGCGGTGACCTATCCAAGAAAATCACCGTGGATGTGCGCGGCGAGATTCTGTTGCTTAAAGAAACACTGAATACGATGGTGGAACAGCTTCGTTCCTTCGCCGCGGAAGTCACCCGCGTTGCGCGCGAGGTCGGAACGGACGGGCGTTTGGGTGGCCAGGCCGTGGTGCCGGGAGTTGCGGGTACGTGGAAGGACCTCACCGACAACGTGAACCTGCTCGCGGCGAACCTCACCACACAGGTCCGGAACATCGCGGAGGTCACAACCGCGGTCGCCCGCGGCGACCTGTCGCGCAAGATCACCGTGGACGTGAAAGGTGAAATCCTGGAGCTGAAGAATACGATCAACACGATGGTGGACCAGCTTAACGCCTTTGCCGCTGAAGTGACCCGTGTCGCTCGCGAGGTCGGCACCGATGGCAGTCTTGGCGGACAGGCTCGGGTCCCCGGAGTTGCCGGCACGTGGAAGGACCTCACCGACAACGTGAACGTCATGGCGGCCAATCTTACCGAGCAAGTACGCGGCATCGTCAAGGTCGTGACCGCCGTCGCCAACGGTGACTTGAAGCAGAATCTCACGGTCAAAGCCAGAGGCGAGGTCGCGGCCCTTGCGGAAACCATCAACAACATGACCGAGACGCTCGCTACCTTTGCCGATCAGGTGACCACCGTCGCACGCGAAGTCGGCGTCGAAGGCCGGCTGGGCGGGCAGGCCAACGTTCCGGGCGCCGCCGGCACGTGGAAGGACCTTACCGGTAACGTGAACCTCCTCGCTGCGAATCTCACCACCCAGGTCCGGGCCATTGCAGAAGTGGCGACGGCGGTAACCAAAGGCGATCTCACACGGTCCATTCAGGTCGATGCCCGCGGTGAAGTTGCCGAGTTGAAAGACAACATCAACACGATGATCGACAACTTGCGCCTGACTACCGATCGCAATACCGAACAGGATTGGTTGAAAACCAACCTCGCTCTATTTACGAACATGGTCCAGGGTCAACGCGACCTGGCCGCGGTGGGCAAATTGCTCCTGACGGAACTTGTTCCGCTGGTCAATGCGCACCAGGGTGTCCTTTATCAAATGGCGGAGGACAATACCCTGACGTTGCTGGCAAGCTATGGCAATGCCCCTGACGGCGGATACCCGCCCCAGCTTTTATTGGGACAGGGGTTCATTGGACAGTGTGCCGCGGACAAGAAGCGCATCCTGGTCAGCAGAATCCCGCCCGACACCGTGCAGGTCAGCACCGTCCTTTTCCGTGCGATGCCGCGCAGCGTGGTGGTCTTTCCAGTGCTTTTTAAGGACCAGATCAAGGCGGTCATCGGCCTGGCCTCACTCGATGAGTTCGCTATGGCGCACTTGTCGTTCCTGGAACAATTGACTGCCAGTATCGGTATCGTTTTTAACAGCATCGAAGCCACCATGCAGACCGAAGCGCTGCTGAAGCAGTCGCAGCAGCTTGCCGGGGAACTGCAAACGCAGCAGAGGGAGCTCCAGCAAACCAACGAGCAGCTTGCCCAGAAAGCCCAGCAACTGGCGGAGCAAAACGTCGAGGTCGAGCGAAAGAATCAGGAAATCGAGCAGGCGCGGCGTGCGCTTGAAGAGAAAGCCGCGGAGCTGGCGCTGACGTCAAAATATAAGTCCGAATTCCTGGCGAACATGTCGCACGAGCTTCGCACGCCGTTGAACAGCATTCTGATCCTCGGGCAGCAGCTTACGGAAAACCCTGAAGGGAACTTGACAGGCAAGCAAGTCGAGTTCGCCCGGACCATCCATGGAGCCGGAACCGATCTTCTGAATTTGATCAGTGACATTCTGGATCTGTCGAAAATCGAATCGGGTACGGTAACGGTGGAAGCGGAGGAGGTCTACTTCACCAACCTGTGTGAAATGATCGAACGTACCTTCCGGCACGAGGCCGACAACCGCAGGCTCTCCTTCGATGTAAAGATGGATACGTCTCTTGGCCGCAGCCTCGTTACTGACGTCAAGCGCTTGCAGCAGGTGCTCAAGAACCTGCTTTCGAACGCCTTCAAGTTCACCGAACACGGCGGTGTCCGGCTCAATGTATCCGTCGCTCGGAGCGGCTGGAGCACGGAACACCCGGTCCTGCAGACGGCCGGAGCGGTCGTTGCCTTCGAGGTGTGCGACTCGGGTATTGGCATTCCGCTGGAAAAACAGAGGATCATCTTCGAGGCGTTTCAGCAGGCCGATGCGAGCACGAGCCGCAAGTATGGCGGCACCGGGCTCGGCCTGGCGATCAGCCGCGAGCTCGCCAATCTCCTTGGCGGGGAAATTCAATTAATCAGCACACCAGATGTCGGAAGCACGTTCACGCTCTACATCCCGCAGAGATATGCGGGCCCATCCTTTGTAGGGCGGCTTATCGAAAGGCGCTTCGAGCCGGTCCAGCAAAAGTTGGCGCCGATGGTTCGCGTTCCGGAACGTCCGGTGGAACCGGTGCCCGACGACCGCGACAACCTGCAGGAAGGTGATCCCGTGTTGTTGATCGTAGAAGACGACCCGCACTACGCCAGGATCCTGGTCGATCTCGCCAGAGACGACGGATTCAAAGTCCTCGTGGCCATGCGCGGCGCCGATGCCCTGTCCCTGGCGCGCCAGTTCCGGCCCGCCGCTGTCTCGCTTGACGTTTTCCTGCCCGACATGCTGGGTTGGACGGTGCTCAGTTATCTGAAGCAGGATCCTTCTACGCGTCACATCCCCGTGCAGATCGTCTCTCTTGATGAAGACCGCCAGCATGGTCTGGCACGCGGCGCTTTTGCGTACGTCACCAAACCCGCAACTCCCGGCGGCCTCGAGTTGGCGATGTCTCGAATCAAGGAATACACCTCGCCGCGCCGCAAGCGTCTGTTAGTCGTGGAAGACGATCCTCGGGAACGGTTGAGCATTACGGAACTGTTGGGCCACGACGATATCGATATTGCGACGGTGGGTACCGGTTCTGAAGCCTTGCAATCGCTCCACGAAGATCAGTTCGACTGCGTTGTGCTCGACCTGAGGCTGCCGGACATGTCTGGCTTCGAAGTGCTCGAACGGATCAGTGGCGACGAGACGATGCGTGACGTCCCGGTAGTCGTCTTCACGGGCAAGGAGTTATCGCCCGATGAAGACGCGCAACTGCACACGATGGCGCGGAGCGTCGTGGTCAAAGGCGTCGAATCGCCTGAACGTCTGCTGGATGAGACGGCATTGTTCCTGCACCGCGTGATGACAGGAAAGTGTTGACGGCAAGCACCGGCCGCGAAGCCATCGACACGCTCGAGTCCACGCCCGGAGTGTCCATCGTACTCATGGATATCATGATGCCGGAAATGGACGGCTATCAAACCATGCAAGTCATCCGGGAGAACCCCGCATTGTGGCGCCTTCCGATCATCGCTCTCACCGCAAAAGCGATGAAGGGAGATCGTGAGAAGTGCCTGGAAGCCGGAGCCTCCGACTACTTGGCCAAACCGGTCAATACCGAACAGTTACTATCGTCATTGCGAATGTGGCTCCATCGGTAGGCCGCACTGCTGTCCAAAATAGTCAGCGAAACGCATCTCGTATTTGGACAGATGTGGGTAGGACGTGCGAGGCCCGACGTTAGAATAAGGATTGTTATGAACGAAAAAGACAAAGTGAACATCCTGATGGTTGATGATCAGACGGGCAAGCTGCTCACCTATGAAACGATTCTCAGCGGGCTCGAAGAGAACCTGATCCGGGCCAGTTCGGGAAAGGAAGCGCTGGAACATCTCCTCAAGACAGACGTGGCTGTGCTTCTGGTAGACGTCAGCATGCCGGGTCTGGACGGTTTTGAACTAGCCGGCATGATCAGGGAGCATCCACGGTACAAGAAGACGGCGATCATCTTCGTTTCTGCCGTCCACTTCACGGAAGTGGATCGCCTCAAGGGTTACGAACTGGGAGCGGTGGACTATGTGTCGGTACCCGTGATTCCGGAAATCTTGCGCGCAAAGGTCAGCGTTTTTATTGATCTCTATCGCAAGAAGCAACAGCTCGAACAGCTGAACCGCGAATTGGAATTGCGCGTGGCCGAACGAACCGCAGCGCTCCGCGCCAGCGAGGAGCGGTTTCGTCTGGCGACCGAAGCCATGCGAGGCGGACTCTACGATTGGGATATAGAAACAAATAGGTTGTGGCGCTCTGCCGGACTGGTTGCCATATTCGGATACCCTGCCGACGATCACGAGCCTCACCTTCAATGGTGGCTGGACCGTGTGCATCCCGACGACCTGACTGGAATGTCCGAGGGCATGCGGAATGTCCTCGAGAGCAGCCTGCCGGCATTTGATACGGAATACCGGGTCCAGCATCGAGAAGGACAGTGGGTTTGGGTTTGGGACCGCGGCCGCGTCGTGCGCGACAAGGCAGGAAGGGCTCGGCGTGTTGTCGGACACATCATCGACGTTAGCATG
>QHXC01000439.1 GCA_003222815.1 Acidobacteriota bacterium
AATCGATGGTCGCAACGGACCGGCCTTGGATTCATGATAGGCTGCCTCCGTTTCGGGGTAGGCTGCCGCTCGGTCGGCATAGCAACGCGCGGAAATCCCGGCAGTCCGCCGCTTACTAATATGTTATGCCGCGCATTCGTCATGGCTAGAATTGAATTGACGGTTCACATCGCCGCTCCACTTGAGCGCTGCTTTGATTTGGCACGAAGCGTCGAACTTCACACCCGGTCTACCTCAAGCACTGGAGAACATGTTATTGCTGGCCGGACGAGCGGGTTGCTTGAACTCGATGAGGAGGTCACTTGGAAAGCACGACATTTCAAGGTGTGGCAGACGCTTACCAGTCGAATCACAGCTGTTGAGCGCCCAACGTATTTCCGCGACTCGATGGTACGCGGTGCCTTAAAACGCTTCGACCACCATCATTACTTCGCCAATGACGGCGCTGGCGGTACAGTTATGCGGGACGTTTTCGATTACTCCGCGCCTCTCGGCGTGCTCGGCTGGCTGGCCGAGCAGTTGTTCCTGACACGGTACATGCGCCGATTCTTGGAGGATCGGAATCGCGAGGTCAAGGCAGTCGCCGAATCCGATTTGTGGAGCCAGTTTCTGCCACAGCGGCCTAACACGCCGCTGCAGCCGACCGCTGAAAAGCGCGGCGGCTGAGCGCCAGAGTCGTTAGTGCGCCAAGCACAGCTTGGCGCTTTCTTGCAGGGTGAGAGTCCCTGCGGAGTAAGGATTCGCGAATACCTCGAGGCGGCCGTCAAGATTTCAAAGGGTGCGAAGGTGCGCGAGGTCGAAGTTCCTGTGTAATCGTGCCGAAGCTTCCTGGCATAAACCATCTCCGGGCTGTTCGCGCTTTAGAAAAGGTCGGTTTCAAAGTCGTCAATCTAAGGTAAGCACATTGTGATGAGTGATGGGAGCCGCATTGTGACAATTCCTCGGCACAAACCGGTGAATGAATACACGATGGGCGGCATCATTCGTGACGCTGGTCTCACGATCCAAAAATTCAAGAAGCTCCTGTAAGATCCGGGCCAGCTAACGAGCGGCTGGAGCGGACCGGCGGACAAGCAAACGTCTTCGTTCGGCACTAGTCACCGCCGGCCGCTCAGGCCCAGGCCGTTATGCGGACGCGCAACTTCACACAGGGGGGGTCACGACGCTTGCGAGATAGGGACGGGTTGGCCGCGATCCAGGGACTGCTGTATCCCTCGGAGGACAGATTGATCCGGTTCGGAACGACATGACTCCGCCCCGGAAGCAAGTGTTTTCGTGACGGAACAAAGTGTTTCCGGGAAGAAGCAAGGTTTCCTGGACCCTGAACCAGGTTGCATCGTGACGGAACAAATTGTCTACGTCACGAAGCAATGGTGGCCGAGAACGAAGGCAATGTTTTCGCGAGCGCAGAGATCCGCCAGCCAGTACCACGTGAAGATGCATTCGTCGACGACGACGATGTTCTGCCGGAACGGTGCGATCCCTTTCAGAAACGAATCCGAGTCGCAATGCGTGTTCCCCGTGTTTCGACAGGCGCGACTCGTACCTCTCACTTACTGAGCCTCAGGTAGAACTAACCCAGAACAACGATATTGCCGATAAGACAGGGTGAAAGCGCAGTGATGCCTCTGGAGCACTCAAAATGATGGAATTGTCGGTGCCGGTCGTTTTCTGTTTTGCCAGCATTCTTCTGGTTGGTGGGATTTCACTTGTTCTGGATGCGGCACGCAGGTTTGCTCGGCAACGGGTTACACCGCCCGCCGGTTCCGGTGCACCGAGAATTGCCCAACTGAGAAGCCCCCGCAAGCGAGCCTCATAGCCCCAGCTTCGGAGCCTCCCACCAAATCTTGTCTTGAAGTCGGAACACACGTTCGATGACGTCCACTTCTTTGGAATTCCGGATGGCATGGAGCCGGCAGCGCCGGAATTGATTCCGGAACTGTCTAGCCTTAGAATTACGCTCGGTTCGTAGTCACATCTGGAGGAACCTCCGTATGCTTCGCAAACTGAAGTGGCTCACCGCCACATTGGCTGTCACGGCCTTCGCGGCGGCGAGTCCGATTCCTGGCCAGGCCCAGGCCGCCGGCAGCGCCCGGTGGCAGAACGACCTCACGCCGATCACGCCCGCCGACTGGAACCGTGATTTGGCGGCCCATTTGTTGGAGCGGGCGGGCTTCGGCGGCACACCCGAGGAAATCGACGCGCTGGCAAGATTGACCCCGGTGGAAGCGGTCCGGCGACTCGTCCATTTCCAGAACATCGACAACAGCCACCTCGCGCCGTTCGACCATTCCGGCGTCCACGATCCGGGCCTGGAACCCTTCCCTCCCAGCCGGCCCGCCGTGACCGATCTGGCCAAGGAGAAAGGCGAGGCCCTCGGTATTAAGGTCAAACCTGCCGGCAACAGACGACTTCAGCCGGTCGTCAACAAGTTCTTCTACTGGCTGCGCGCCAGCGTGCTCGAGACGAACCGGGTTGCCTACTGGTGGGCCAACCGGATGGTCCGGACGAACCATCCGCTTGAGGAGAAGATGGCGCTCTTCTGGCATGGCCATTACGCAGTCAACGAGAGCAAGGTTCGGGATTACCGGAAGCTGCTGAGAGAGCTCGAAATTTTCCAAGCACAGGGAACGGGCAACTTCCGCGACCTGATGGTCGCCGTCGCTCAGGACCCGGCAATGCTGTCTTTCCTGGACGCAGGCGTGAACGTCAAGGGAGCCCCCAACGAAAACTTTGCCCGCGAGATCATGGAGCTGTTCACCATGGGGGTCGGCAACTACACGGAAAAGGACATCCGCGAAGGTGCCCGCGCGTTCACAGGCTGGAATTATGACGACCTCAACTTCGTCGTCAACAAGGACAAGCACGACAGCAGCCCGAAAACATTTCTGGGCCGCACAGGCAATTTCGATGGCGTCGACATCATCGACATCATCGTGGCGCAGCCCGTCACGGCGAAGTTCATCGCGGGAAAGATCTACCGATTCTTCGTGCGCGAGGAAGTCTCTCCGGAATTGCAGGAAAAACTGGGAGCCGTCTTGCGCGACGGCCACTACGAGATTGCGCCGCTGCTGGAGACCATCTTCCTTTCGAAGGACTTTTACAGCCCGGCGTCGGTAGGAACGCAGATCAAGAGTCCGGTTCAACTGGTGATCTCGACTTATCGAAAGCTGGGTCTTTCCGACGTGCCCGGCGTGCCGGACTTCAATTCAGCCACCAGCGCGCTGGGACAACTGCTGTTCCGGCCCCCGACCGTGGCAGGATGGGCGCAGGGCCGGAGCTGGGTTACACCGGGACTGCTGCTGGAGCGCGGCAATTTCGCGCGCGACGTTCTCTTCCCGGACGTCAACTTCATCCCGCCGGATCGCGTCAACGGGAGCGAGGAGATTCGGAGCGTGGCCGATCGGGTTCGGCAGGGTCTGGACATCACATCGGCGACGACGCCTTCCCGCGCCGGCGAGGGCGCCATCATCGCGGAATCCAACAAGCTGGCCGACCGCGATGAAGACTTCAACACGCGCTACGGCTCGTTCCGCGGGTGGCAGATGGCGATCGAGAAGGTCAAGCCGATTCCACGCCACGCCGCGCGAATCGACCTTACTCAAATGGTGCGCGATGCCCGGCTCCAGAACACGACCCAGGTCGTTGACTATTTCATTCACCGGTTCATGCGCGTGGCGCCCGGCGATGACGCTCGCCGGATGCTGGTCCACTTTCTGGACACGGAGTTGGGCACGACGGACATCGCCGTGGCGCAAACCTATATGGAAGATTCCCTGCGGCTGGTGCTGCACCTGATCCTGAGCCAGCCGGAATATCAGCTCGGTTAAGGAGCCTCCTATGAGAAAGCACACTCTTTCCATGAACGGTATGACGCGCCGGGATCTGCTGCGGGCCGGATTGTGCGGCCTGGGCATCGGAGCGATGGAAACGTTTCGCGCGCCGTCGATCTTTGGACGCGCCGCAGAAGCTCTGGCGGCGCAGGCCGCCCACAACGGACGGATACTGGTTGTTCTCGAGCTGTCCGGTGGAAACGACGGTCTGAACACGGTGGTGCCCTACGGCGACGACGCCTATTACCGGCATCGGCCGACCATCGGCGTTCCGGCCGCCGAAGTGCGCAAGATCGACAACCATTTCGGTTTCAATCCGGGCATGGTTGGTTTCGAGCGTCTCTTCAAGGCCGGCAAGATGGCCATCGTCCACGGCTGCGGGTACGACAATCCGTCCTTCTCCCATTTCACGTCGATGGCCTACTGGCAAACGGCAGCCCCGAACAGCGGCTCGGAATACGGATGGGTCGGACGCGTGGCGGACTCCATCGCGCCGGACGCCCCGCGCAACTTTCTGGTCAATATTGACTCCCGGCAGTCCCTCGCCGTCCGCAGCCGTACTCACGTCCCGGTGGTCTTTGACGACCCGAACAAGTTCATGCGTGAATCGTTCTACGAGGAGCGCGATGTTTTCGCCCAGCCGCCCGACAGCGGTCAGGTCCAGAATACCTCGCGGGGATACCTTC
>QHXC01000440.1 GCA_003222815.1 Acidobacteriota bacterium
TGTACTCCGGTCTTCCAGAAGGCAGGCATAGCTTTAATGTGATCGCAGTCGATTTGGCCGGCAATCGGTCCACACCCGCTGCTTACACTTGGACGATCAACACGACGCCTCCACCTCCGGCGGGAAGCCTGGACGAATTTTTCGTTGGACCATTGGCAAGCTGGAAAAGTGTTAAAGACTTTGGCGCCAGAGGCGATGGGGTTGCGGATGATACCGCGGCCATTCAGGCGGGTCTTGATTCCTTAAGGAACATGGCAACTAACAATTGGAGTGTTCTGTATTTTCCAGCTGGAATTTACCGTATCACGCAACAGCTGACCACGGTCCGCACCACACATCACGATTTTTTGGGAAGCGAAATCATTGGTGAAAATCCTGAGACGACCTCGATTGTTTGGGGCGGCGCTGCCGGCGGCACAATGTTTCGCTGGAGCGCCTGGTATGACAAGGTCAGCCGTCTCACATTCGATGGGAAAGGGCTTGCGAGTAACGGCATTGTTCGCGCGGGTGCTTTTTCAACCTACAGCGAGATGAGCGATCTCATCTTCAAAGATATCCCGGGCGTTTGCCTGAACTTAGGGAATGGTGAAGGATATGGAATTGCCGAAGAGATGATTTTGCGAAACCGATTCTACCGGTGCACAACCGGAGTTGCGACGTGGGATTGGAACACGCTCGACATTTATGTTTGGTACTCTTACTTCGAAGATAACAACGTTGCCATAAACAATGCTGCTGGCGCGTTTCATGCCTACGAAAACCGTTTTGTCCGTTCGCAGACTGCGGATCTGCGCGCCGGCGTGAACATGGTTTCCTCCGTAATCAATAATGTTTCACTCGGCTCCAAATCATTCGCCGCTGATATTCAGGGGAATGTTCACTTTCAAGGAAACAAGATCTATGGAACGACTGACATACCGCTGAACATCCTGGATGTCAGCCCGGCGACTTTGATTGATAACGTCATTCAAGGGCCGGACGCTCTCCCTCAGGTCCAGTTCAGGGGATTCCAACAAGGAGCTGACCGTTATCACGGTAATAGCAACGCACTTTTGGCCGGCAATACATTTGCGACGAATTCCTTATGGCCGGTTCGTGTCACGCAAGATCCTTTCATGCATGGTTCGGGTGCAAGTGTCGCTGTAGGGCGTGAGATTGAAAAGGTGAAAGACGGGGATCCGTCCACCTACTCCGTTGCCGGAATGTGGCAAGCCATGGTTGGGTATCAGTGGAATGCACCTCTTGGTACGCAACCGGCGATCGCGAGCTACGCTCTGACCTCCTCACCGGCGGGACAATGGGGCGGTGACGGGTTGCTCGATCCGGCGGACTGGGGACTCTATGGTTCAAACGACTGGGGTTCAACATGGACTCAGCTCGATGCACGTATAGGCGAGATTTTCAGCTCGAGGTCCCAAAGGAAAGTTTATTCCATCGCAAATCCCGGCGCGTACGCGATTTATGAGTTGCGCGTCACGAAAAACTTTGGCGGCTCGCTCGCCAATCAAGGTGGATGGATCGTTGTTGCCGAATTCGAGCTGTTAGACAATTCAGGCAGTAACCTTGTACCAGATCCGGCATCTCTTCTTACGGGCGCGGATGAATTTTGGGACAAGATGTATGTCGATCAGCAAACTGTTGTTTCGCCCGCTTTGTTACAAATTCCAGCCTCGCTTCAGCCCTGGGACTTCGCCCCTATGCGCTCGGCAACAGTCATTGAGGTGACATCGTTTAATGGTGCTGCGATTCAAGCTGCGATTAACCAGGCCGCTGCAATGCCGTTTGGCTCGAACCCAGTGGTTCATCTTGCCAAAGGGGATTACAGCGTGACTTCGACGATCATCGTCCCCTCACAGACACCGATGTCGATCATAGGAGACGGCGCATCGGAACACGGTTCAAGATTTAATTGGAGCGGCGTTGGTTCAGGGCCCGTTCTTTCGCTCTGGGGTCCGAGCCGAACTTCACTCCGGGACTTGAATATTAATGGAGGCAATACAGACGGGGCTGACGGTCTGATGATCGATAGGGCCGACCAGCAAGGTGGCCGCGTCTTCGGTTACCAGGTTGGGGCCTATGGCGCCGGCGGAAGCCATATGGTAGATCTGGCGTTTGACATTAATGGTATCGATCAAGCCGACGTCAATATCATCGCATCCGGTTTCGGAAGCTTCTGGAATGGTGTTCGTGCCACGGGTGGCCCTCTTCGCTTATCAGGCCAGTCCACAGCCGGGCGGACAAGTTTTCTCACTGGCGCCAGTTCTGCCGGAAACCGCAACTTTGACGTTCGCACCGGAGCAGCGCTCGTTGCCACAGCGTATTGGTACGAAGGCGATTGGGCCTATGCGGCTCCTCTAATCGACCTTCCTTCGACATCTTCGGGCTCATTAGCACTCTCATCCATGTCATTTGCATCACAAGATCCCTATCCCATGATTCGCACGCAGGATTTTTCAGGAAAACTCACTCTATTGGGATCAAACCTTAATGCTGTGTTAGCAACTTCATGCTCCCAGGTCACGTCCTTTAACGGGATCGGAACCACGGCAAATATTTTTGGCGCCGGAAACAGTTTGCCCTCAGCCGTAGCTGTGAGCTCTTTAGCCGGGAGCGATCAGACCAATCCTCAAGGGTCCGTCTCCGTGATCACAACCGGCTATTCTTATTTTCCGCCGATGACAAATGCGATCATTGGCGCTGAGCCGGCCGCCAATTTTGTGGAGAATCAACTGCAACTCATGCGCAACCTTAATACGACTCCGGCTGTCGTGGGACCATCGAACGTGACAGACGTGAAACTCTTCCGAGTAATCATCGGAGGTGGAGACAATTGCACTGCAGTTCGAATTAACGGTCAATGATGATTCTTCGACACCCCGAAAGCACGGTTGCCGGCGTCGAGCTCAAACTCTCCACGCGAGGAGCGGACAAGAACGGTGCTGCCGGCACAATTGTCGGCGGAGAGGGGCTTCTCCGCGACGGAGTGACATTGATCTGCTTCGGAAGCAAATCGGTCCGTCCCGGAGCAAGTTTGATTCGTCTCAGAAATAATTGCTTCTGTCTCTGAAATAGTTATGTTTGCGAGCGAGCAAGGTCTGTCGGTTCCTGAACAAATTGTGTTTATCCCGAAATGAAGTGTCTCGGCGACGGAGCAAAGCAGCTCCCTCACAAATCAATGTCGATTTGCGACGAAGCAACATTGATTTATCGCAAAGCAAAGTGTCCCCGCAGGTGGGTGGCCTTTCTTGTTGATACGACAGGGAGTTGCGGCGTCATGAAGTAAGTTGTCTTCGCGACAAAGCAACATTGATTTGCGACAAACCGATGTCGATTTACGACAAAGCAATGTTGGGTTATGACAAAGCAATGTTGAGTTGCCGCGAAGCAAGGTTGGTTTGCGCTAAAGCAATGCCGGTTTGTGGCAAACCAATATGGATTCGTGGCCAAGCAAGTCCTGTTCGAGAAGGACCAATGTGTGTTGGTCACAAAGCAAGGTCTCTTTGCGCGAGAGCAAAGCCGCCCGCACTTCCACGCCTATTACCAAGATGACGTCGGCATATTCAGCATTAATCCTGTGGAGTTGGTTGCGGGTTCATTGCCGAAGAGGCAGCGCAGATTAGTTGAGGCCTGGGCAGAATTACATCAGGCGGAGTTGGCAGCGGATTGGGAGCAGTTGCAACAGGGAAGGGCGCCAAAACCAATTGAGCCGCTAAAATAGAGTCATGGAACACCCCATCTATCGAGTTACCAAATTTGAAGTTGTGGCTCCTTATACGCTGAAGGTCGAGTTCAACGACGGGCTTTGCCGAACGATCAACTTCCGGCCTTTACTCGTCGGCGAGGTTTTCGGTCCATTACGGGAGTCTGCGGTCTTTAATGCGGTCACAGTCGATCCCGAAGTACAAACCCTGGTGTGGCCGAACGGCGCTGACTTTGATCCGGCTACGCTTCATGACTGGCCAATTTACGAAGCGGCGTTGCACGAACGAGCCCAAAGCTGGGAAGGCGTCCGAACCTGATCGTTCCCTGATTCAGCCGCCAAGCGGCGCGCATCGGTTTTGCGTAATTGGGGATGGTGCACGCGATGAGACTCGGCGTCGGGCAATTCGCGCGAATCTGGGACTAGACAGTTCCTTCTTTCACGACTCGACAGAATAGGTTTGAGAGTTCCATTTGATTCAGCGTGCTGCAGCGCGTTCGCGCAAGGCGGGGATGACCAACAATCACCGCGAGACACTTTGCTCGGGAGATCGCGACGTTCAGCCGATTCTTATCAAGGAGGAAATCCACGCCTCGTGGTGAGGCGTCTGCCGCGCTTGAGCACATGGAGACAATCACGACCGTCGCTTCCTGGCCCTGGAATTTGTCAATCGTGCCGATACGAGCCGAGGTTCCGAGGGCTCGCTTCAGCATTCGGACCTGCATGTTGTATGGTGCGACGACGAGGATGTCGTTCATCGTAATGTCTCCGAGGGAATTACCTTTCTCGTCTGTGTGCTGACACTTGATCAATTCCGTTATGATCTCCTTAATGGCGGCGACCTCTTCCTCGCTCCCTAATGTGTTTCCTTCGTGCAAGACCGGCACGAAGAGAAGTCCATTTGCTTTCCCGATAAGTCGAGAGGCATTCACCTCAGGAATCACGTAACGATTTTGGGTGAGGGGTTCCGGCTTCAGGCGTCCTTCATAGATCGCCTCTGAAATGAACTTGCACAACTCGGGACGCATTCGCCACGTCGTTGCGAGAAAGATGAGTGCTGGGCGACATTCCCACGAGGTTCGCGAGTGATACTTGTCCTGCTTCATCCACAAACAGATGGCTCAGTATTCCCTGTAGTGCGGTATTGCTAAAAACCCAGGCGGTTCCACCGATAAGTTGATGATTGGGATTGATCTTCTTTGCATTCTCAACAAATTCAATATTGGCATAACAGGACAGTGACTCGTCTTCTTCGCCTACCTTTGCAGCGAGAAATAGAAAGTGTTCGGCCTTCGCAACCCGTGCCACCTCCGACATGAGATTACAGATGGCCTTATGGCTA
>QHXC01000423.1 GCA_003222815.1 Acidobacteriota bacterium
GACTCCCTCGGCGATCTGTTGCGAAGCGCCCGGCTCCAGGGCCACTCCGATAAAGTAGATACGAGTGCCTTCCTGACGCGCCTTTTCTAGTTCCTTCATAGGATCCCTGCCGTAATTGTCGTTCCCGTCGCTGAAGAGAACGATGACCTGGCCTTTGGCACGGCGGCCATGTTCTCTGCTGAACACAAAGAAGTCCTGGGCGGTGGCAAGACCTTCGCCGATGGCCGTGTATCCCTCGTTCACGAGGGTCTGCACGTTCACCAGCTTCAGATACGAAAGCAGACTCTCGTGATCGAACGTGGCGGGCGAGACCAGATACGAGCTATTGGAAAACACCACCAGGCCAATGGCATCACCCGGCCGGCGCTTGATGAATTCGGTTGCGCTCACTTTAACGGCTTCAATTCGCGTGCCCTTCCCCAGCGATTCCTCCATGCTCTGGGAAAGGTCCAGCACGATCATGATCTGCAACCCGCCGCGCTCAATGCGGTTCAGGACAAGCGGGTAGACCGGGCCAAGCAGGGCGACGAGCAGGAAACCAACCGCCGCGCCCTCCAGGATGGTGGGCATCCGCAGAATGGGGCTTGGCCCGCCGATCTCTTCCCGCAGGTGCTGCACGAGAGAATGTCCCCAATAATGCCGTCTCCAGAAGCGCACGGCCACCGCGATCAGCAGCAGCGGAACCGCTACATAAATCCACTGGAGATGCTGGAACGTCATCGCTCGGCTACCTCTTGGTGTTCAAAATTTCCCGCATATCCTGCGCCACGGCATGCGCGGCTCCCATGTTGGACGACACGCCGTCTCGCGTGTAGCGCAATGTCTCGCAGGCCTCCAGCACCTTGGCTACTTTTTGCGTCAGGTCCGGGCCGGCGCCCAGGCGCTGCATCTCTTCCCGCATCTCGTCAGCCGTCAGTCCCATGGTGGGCGTATCCAGGTAATACCCGATGTACTCCTTCAGGTTCTGGTAGGAATGGTCGTAAAAGCTCAAACAGGCCTTCGGATCGGCGAATTCCGCAGGAACGCCGCTGACCCACCGGGCGCGCACCGCTTCCATCGCTTTGCGGCGATCCGGACCTTTGCGAGCTTTCCTTCTCTTGACGAACAGGGCCAGTTCCCAGCCCGACGCAATGACCAGAACCGCAAAGCAAACCCATGCCAGGGCAGGCAACACCCAGCGGCTGCGATCCCACGAGTTCACCGTAATGGCGTCGCGGATATCTTCGGGCTGCGGCGGCAAGGTGCTGCGGATTCCGATGACGGGCCCGCTGCATGCTGGTCTGGCCGGTGACGAAATTGGCCAGGGTCAAGTCCACAAACAGTTTCCGGCCAGTGTTCTTCTGAACGACGAGATTTTTGCCGACGTCCATCACCTGGAACGGGTCCATGTTCACGGTCTCTCTGGTCAGGTTGTCCAACACGAATTCGTAATCGGAGGAGTAATCCACGATGATCAGGTAATGGAATTGGTCGCCGACCCAGACGGCCGTGTGGTCCAGACGCGTGGTAAACGTGATGTTCGAAGGGGGAGGAACGACCTCCGGCGCTTTCTGTGCCCAGGTATACCTGCTCACCAGGGTCAGCGCGAAGCACAGCAACGCCGTTATCATCCTTCTTCGCGTCGAGTTGCCTCCGAACAATTCCGTCCATGATTGAAGGAAGCCGTTCATACTTTCTTCCGCCTTTCAAATAGCATCATCAGGGGATCCATAAACGCCTCCCCGACGTTCAAAAACAGGCATTCCATACCGAGCGAGTAAAACAGATCCCGCAATTTCGTTTTGCGTTTCTCCACCAAAGCGTCAAATGCGCTCCTCTGATGCGAGGAAAGGCTGAGCAACATTTCCTCGCGGCCCTCGGCCGAGCGGAAGCGCAGCAGCCCTCTTCCAAGCGGAAGGTTGCTTTCCAGTTGATCCATGAAAACGATGGGGACCACGTCGTGTTTTTGCGCCAGCACCTTCAGATCGGGCAGTTGCGCCAGTTGGGTCACGTTGGGGTCTGTAATGAAATCTGAGAGGAGAAACACGCTGGACATGCTCCGAAGCTGGCTACGCAGGAAACGCAATGCGCGCTCCCAGTCGGTTCCGGAGTGGCTCGGCTTCAGGTTGTAAAGCTGCTCAATCACCCGCCACACATGCCCGCGGCCCTTGCGCGCCGGCTCGTAGGCTTCCACGTGATCGCTGAACGCCAGGAATCCGAAGTTGCAATTATCGCTGACTGCAGAAAAGCCGAGCGTGGCGCCCACCTGCATGACACGCAGTTTCTTGGAATGTTTCGCCGTCGAGAAATGCATCGAACGCGAAACATCCACCACCAGAAACACGGAGACTTCCCGTTCCTCAAAATGGCGCTTGAGATAGATTTCCTGCATTCGCGCCGAAACGTTCCAGTCGATGCGCCGGAAATCCTCGCCAACCTGGTATTTGCGGTGGGACTCAAATTCGTAGCCGGAGCCCTTCAATGGACTGCGGCTCTGCCCGAAACGCAGGTTGCGAATGCGGCGCGCCACACTAATTTCGAGGTATCGAAGCTCTTCGGCCAACTCTGGCGCTAGCGCCATAATATGCTCTTAAGGAATCGGAGTATGTCTCAACACTTCGGCCAGGATCTGGTCGGATGCCACGTTTTCGACTTCGGCCCGGATGGTGCGAACGATTCTGTGATGCAGCACATCGGTTGCGATGTACTTCACGTCCGATGGCAGAACGTAATCGCGCGCCCGGAAAAAAGCGACCGCCCGGCACATCGCCAGCAGATGATTGTAAGAGCGCGGGGATGCGCCGTGCATGACCATCTCCTTCACAATCGGCAAAGCGTTCGCGCGGGTGTTGCGGGTGTTCTGGCCGATGGCAACGATGTAACGGCGAATCTTATCGTCTACGTACACCCGGCCGATCAGTTGCCGTATCCAGAGGACCGCTTGCGGATCGGCCACGGATTCCAGCCGCGTCTTCTCCAGGCTGGCCGAGAGCATCTGGTATTCGCTTTCCGGCGACGGATAATGCACTCGAACCATCATGCAAAAACGGTCGAGCTGCGCTTCCGGCAGCGAAAACACGCCTTCCTGCTCCACCGGGTTCTGAGTCGCCAGAACCCAGAAGGGATCGTCCAAAGCGTAGGTGGTCTCGCCGATCGTCACCTGCCGCTCTTGCATGGCCTCCAGCAACGCGCTCTGCGTCTTCTGGGAAGCGCGGTTGATTTCATCCGCCAGAATGATGTTGGCGAAGATAGGACCCTTTTCCGTACGGAACTGACCGGTCTTGCTGTCGAAAATTCTTGTTCCCAGAATGTCGGCGGGAAGCATATCCGGGGTGAACTGAATGCGCTGGAACTTGGCGTCAATGGTATTCGCAATGGCGGAGACGAGCAGCGTTTTCGCGAGGCCGGGCACGCCTTCCAGCAAAATGTGTCCCGAGCCCACTTTCTCTTCCTGGCCCTTCTTGAATGAGTAAGGGATGCGGCCGAACAACCCGATCAGAATGCGCCGGATCAGATCGTCCTGGCCGACGATCACCTTCCGGATCTGCTCCTCGATCCGGCCGATGATTTCCCAGGCCTGCTCTTTTGTTTCCGGTCGTACCTGCAGAGGATTCCTCCCTGGCCGCGACATGCCGCGCTATAAAAAGATGCCTGCCACCAGGCATGCGAAAGCGGCCATCAGAAAATAAATATACAAGTCCTTGCGGACGGCGTTCGATTGGAAGCCGGCCACGGGCCGGCCGGTAAACAGGATTTCCTCCATCGCCTGGTCGACCTGTTTGTCACTCTCACCCCGGAAAAACCGTCCGCCGGTTTTTTCGGAGATCGCCCGCATGGTTTTCATTTCTGCTTTGCTGACCAGCCGCGTCCCTCCCTCGCGCTGGAGGTACTTCACCACCTGTCCGTTCAAGCCTCCCGCCATCACCAGCGGCACGTACGAGCCATTCGAGGTGCCCAGACCGAAGGTGTAGATTTTAATCCCCGATTTCACTACATCAGCCAGCGGCCTCTCCAGCTCGTGCGCCGTATCGTCGCCGTCGGAAAGCAGAACGAAGACGACGCGGCGCGTCTTGGCGGCTCCCGGATCGAACTTCTGTTCCGCCGCGACCAGCCGCATCGCGTTCGTCAGCACCGATCCCACGTTGGTGCCGGGCTCCGGCGTATCCTCCTGGTTGAGATAATCGAAATAGAGCAGGATGCTTTGCGGGTCGCTGGTCATATAGGACAACACCACACTGGTCCAGTTAAATACGATCAGCCCGTAACGGTCCTGGGGCTGCTTCAGATAGATGAATCTCTGGATGATTCGCTCGGCGCGGCCCAACCGGCTGGGGTCCATGTCGCGTCCATACATGGACGGGGAAATATCCATCAAGAAAACCAAATCCGTGGGTGTCGGAACCGCCCGCAGTTCCCGGACAATCGCTCTGGGGTAAGCGAGGCCCACCGCCATCAGCGTGAGTGCGCCCACAAACAGCAAGCCTCGGAACCATGCCCTGCCCGACCAGGAAATTCTCGAGATGGACTCGAGGTTGTCGATGTTTCCGAACCGGATCCGCATCCGCCGCTGGTGCCATACGCCAATTCCCCAGAGCAGGATCACAAAGGGAACGACCAGCAACAGCCAGAAGTATTCTTGCCTTGCAAATTCCATCAGAACCTATCCTGCTGACTATCCGAGAGGAGTGATAACCGTGCGGAATTGGTAATGGCCGGTTTCATTGTTGCTGATCGGCCGGAAGAGCCTGCGGTTGCATCTCTTTGACCCTGACGTTCTCCATCAGGATTTTGATCTTTCCCTGCTGATCCTGGTTCATGAGATTCCGAATATAATTGACGTACTCAAAATTGTATTTGGCATCCCAGTCGTTCGGGGAAAGGCGAAGGGAATCGCGCAGATTGTCCTCGGCCGCACGCAGGGCCTCCTCCAGCAGGCGCGGGTCCTTCTTAGTCGATTCGCGGTAATTCTTGAATGCTTTGCGGAAAGCGATTTCGCCCTTCAACAGCAGGAATCTGCCATCGTTGTTACCGGTGGCGCCGGCGATTTCGGACTCGCGGTCCATTCGTTCCTGGGCATCGTCATAGCGCCCGAGCGCATAGAGCAAACGCGTTTGGTTCAGGATAAGGTTCCGGCGGTCTTTCACCGGAATCGCGCGCAGAGCGCCGATAGACCGCAGCCGCTGGTCGATGCTGTCGTATCGCTTCAGCGCAGCGTCCGCCTCGCCCCGGCTATACTCCTCCGCAGCCTGATCCATGTCGCGCAACAGCGAGCCATAACTTAACCCGATGACCGTCACGATCAGCAGCACGATGGCCGCAAAAATCTTGCCGAATTGTTGGCCATATTGTTTCCGGGCCATTTGTTTGCCTGCCTATGTAAATCAAATGAAAATAGAGTGCCAATCGGCCGATATTCAACCTGCGCGGACCAGCTTAGGCAGCGGAGTTGGAGTGAGTAAACCTCAACGTCTATACGGCGACAACCTGGTCGATCTCCCCCAGAAGAAGACGGAGCCGGTGGATTTTTCCATCCTCGCCATACTGTAGAAACACCGCTCCCGGCGCCGTAAACCTTCGACGATCCTCACGCAAGGAATAGGTTGCGATGATCTGGAACGAAATACCAGTTCCGCCCCAAGGCAGTGGCGTGGCGTAGACCAGCCGCCACCCTTCGAACTCCCCCGTAGGCCCCCCAGTCTGACGTTTGATGATATAGTTCAGCCTCACCTGAGATCTCGCAATCCGATCGACCCATTTCCGGACATTCCCGCTCCCACGAAGCATAACCGGTCCTATCTGATCTTCGTCGTGTGGCGGTACCTCCGCGAGCACATCGGGAGCGAATAGTTCCATCATACTGTTGACCACTTCCTCAACCCCCTCTTCCTTTCCGTCCACGGATAAGTGCCAGTCGTCGAGGGAATTCAGCCGCTTCATCCATTCGTCGGCCAGCTTTTGCTGTGGTGAGTCCGCCGGAGCCTGAGCTTGGAACTCAAACGCGGCCAAGAATGTGATCAAAGCCGAAATAATAATCAGTCGACGCATAGAGCCGGTTCCTTTGAAACTAAAACCTGTTTACGGTCTGATGAGGAAACCCTTACCGGTGTCCTCGCGGTGTGAGAAGTGGCAGCCGGCGCAATTTTTCTGAAGACCTGTGTACGACTCCAGCGCCGCCTTCGTATCGCTTTTGGCTGCGACGCCAACTGCCGCGGCGGCATCGCTGGCGCGTTTCGCGAAATCAACCGCATCTTTGGTTTTGAGGGGCGCCCAAAACGCCTCAGTTTCCTTGAACAGTCCTTGCAGTTTGGCAGCATCTTCAATAGCCGCAGCCGCGGAATTCGCATCCAGATTCTTCTTCAGGCTGGCGAATGTTGCTCCGACATCCTTCATTATTTGATCATAGGGCCTGTGTTGCTGCGCGAATGCCGTGGCTGCCGCAAAAACTGCCGCGATAACGATCATGACTAGAACAAACTGTCGGTTCATTTTTCCCCCTAACTGCTTCTGTGCGCAATCCAGTCTTGGGCGAACTCGCCGAAAGCTGGATTCAAAATTATCAAACCAAAGCGTTTTGTCTTTCGTACTATCCAGGATTCTTGCGTTCGACAACGAAGTCAATACGGCTTTCTTATTTCGCGCAGCGGAAACCTATCGTGGTGCTACGGAGGTCAGGATCACTGAAGTTGCGGTAATTCACCGTCTTCTCTTCCCCGTGACCACCCTGGTCAAAAAAACCGGCGCCCCGAACACTTCGATATCGACCGGTCTCCGGCCCCTTTGGATTCTGTTTCGGCATGAAAGGATAGTAATTGCCGTCATACCAGTCATTAGTCCACTCCATAACGTTTCCGGTCATGTCGTAGAGACCGTAACCGTTGGGGGCAAATGATCCAACGGCCATGGCATACCTACGGCCAATGACTGCCGGCGCGGCGGTGCTGGTGTTGCGTCCGGCCGTCTGTGGTGCGAGCAGTCTCTCTTCGCCCCTATCGATTTCGGCGTCCCCCCATGAGTAATGATTCCGATCGAGTCCGCCTCGCGCGGCTTTCTCCCATTCCGCTTCGGTGGGAAGACGTTTGCCCGCCCACTTGCAGAAGTCGGTCGCTTCGAACCAGTTGACGTTGAAGACAGGAAACCGCTCTTCCCCATTTGGGATCTTGCCTTGAGGCCAGTGCCACGGCGGCCGAGCGCCCGTCGCGTCCACGAATCGGGCGTAGTCCGCGTTCGTTACCTCGTACTTGTCGATGGAGAAGGCATCCAAATAAATGTTGTTGGCGGGTCTGTCATCCATCTTGTCCCGCGGCAAAAGGTCTGCTGAATCCAAGAAGATTGAATACGCACGACCCATCCAGAACTTGCCAGCCGGGATCTGCGCCATGCCTTCCGGCACTGCTGTTTGCGCCGCGATTGGCAACGCGGCGCAAACGCAACAAAGAAGAGTGGACAGAATCCTTCTTTTCATACCCCTATGTGAACAATTCCCCGATTTCGGTCAGGGGAATAAACGCTGGACCTCCGAGGGGGGCCGTTTGCTGGTATTCATAGGCTCGCCCGGAAGGCGTGTCCACGATTTTCTTGGACCAATCGATGCCCAAAGAAGAATAGATCGTCGAAACGATGTGATCCATCATTGGTTGTTCTTTGTGATTCCAACCCACATCGAGCACTTTGTAGCCGTCCGTCTTACCGATAACCCGTCCCGGCTTGACGCCTCCGCCCATAAACAAATTCGCGAAACAGGGGCCCCAATGATCGCGCCCGGCGTTGGCGTTCATCTCCGGATTGCGCCCGAATTCGTGCACCAGGCAAATCATGGTCTCATCCAACAGTGTCTTTCCAGGCTCGTGGCCGGGCATGGTCGAAAGATCTTGAACCAGGCTACTGAACGCCGCATCAAGCCTGGGGCCGCTCTCGTATATGGAAAGTATCGCGCCCTTTGGAGCTAACGCACCTCGGCCGTAGAGTTGGTCATGGTTATCGGCGGGACCGTTTCCGCCGTTGTATGTATTCGCCACCCACAGGAATCGTGCACCGGCATCGGCGGCCAGCACATTGCGCGCTAGCAGCATCGCAAGGCCGATCTTGGAAGTGCCGCGGTCCTTCGGCACACCATAACGGCGCTTCTCCTCGTCCGTCAGGGCGAGCACTTTCTTAAACCGCGCATCCATAAGAATCTTGTATGCGTATTCGTAATGAGCCTTGTAATCATTGGCCTTCCCGCCAATCCCTCCCGCGGGGGAAACCTCGGACATTCTGTTGAGCACTTGCCAGCGTTCCGCCAAAACCGAATTTGTCGCCCCGCTCTCATCCCCACCGCCGAAGCTGTCGAATACACTGGCGGTGTTTATGTCGAGTCCTGCAAAGCGGGGATGTAACATTCCGGATCCTATCTGAGGACACCGTGCGTTCCACAAATCAAAACTCATAAATGTGGGAAACGTGTCGGAATCTCGACGCTCGGATTCTAGTTCCGAAGCAATGACGCTGCCGAACGCCGGAATCTCCCTTAGAATTGCGGCGTTCAACGCACGACCCGCCTGCGTATGGTACTGGGCGGAGAAGTGTACCAGCGAATTCTCATACATCGAGCGAACCAACGTGGCTCGTGGCGCCCACTTCTCATAATTTGGAAAGATGGTCTTGGATATGACAAAATCCGAATTGACCTTCTGAATGTCCAGGTCCTTTGCCGTGTACTTGGTTTCCTTGAAGTCCAGGCACTCCGGCGGACTCATGGCGCCACAATTTTGGATAAAAAGAACGTTGCGCGCATTCTTTCGAGGCGTCACCTTCCTGCTCTGTGCTTGAAGCTTACGCGGCCACGCGGCTTCACCAGCGAGACTGGCGCCAACACTGATACCGAAAAATTTCAGCAATTCGCGGCGGCTCAGGTTCTCGATTCCTTTTCGCATTGATTTTTCTCCTCACTGCAAATTTTAATGATTCACTAAAAACTCCGCCGAGTTCAGGAGCGCCCACTGAATGTTCTCCGGGCCGGTCTTCCTGTCTTTTGCGATCACACGCTTCGCCACTTCCACCTCTTCGGTGGTGGGCCGCCGTGACAAGCTCGCCAGGAACAGTTCCTCGATCATTTCATCGTCCGATTTGCCGGACTGCAATAACTTCGCTACGCGCGTTTTTCCTTCAGCGCTTATCCGTTTGGTAACGACCGGCGAAGTCATGAACATCATCGCTTGCACCGGACTGGCTATATTTTTATCGACCGGTGGCATTGCACGCTCGGCCTGGTAATACGCCTGCATAAACGCAAAGACCGCAGGATTCTCAGGAGAATTGCCGGCGTTGAGAGCGCCACCGCCGCCGCCCCCGCCTCCCTTCATGCTTAAAGGACTGGACAGTTCTTTGACGTAGGAGCGCCGCTCTCCATACAGCCGCAGATCGAACGGGAGGTCGGTGGCTTGGGTCACGATATCGACAGCCTCCGGACCCGTCAAAACACGGGCGAACCGCCGCGCATAATACGGAATGTAAGCATCCTTCCATTGGCCTTCAAAGCTCGTGGAGAGTTGATAGGCGTTGGATTTCATGATGGTCTTGATTACACGATGAATGCTGAAGTTGTGCGAGCGAAAATCTTCAGCAAGCGCAGTCAGCAACTCCGGATTGGCCGGCTGAATTGTCCATGGCGCCGGTGGTGGATTCTGGGGATCCAGTCGTTTCAGATCAAAGCCGTCGTATGGCTCGACCAAACCAACCACCATCAACTTGGCCCAAACGATGTTGACCGCTGCGCGCGCGAATTGGATATGGGTCGGCGCGATCCGGCCTAACGCCTTACGGGGATCCTCGCCTGGTTTCGGTTTCTCTCCGGTCAGCAGGAAAACCGGTTCGTAGGTTTTGCCATCGCGCGGGAAACGGCCCTCTGCCGGAGTGTAGAAAGGTCCGTCGTTTCCAGTGTTATATCCAGGCGCCAGGTCGTCAAAGAGGCTGTTGCCGCCATAGAACGAGCGCGCACTACCGTCGCTGTATCCGATGTTCCGCATCTTCCCAAAGAACGCCGCCTGCTGCCAGAAGTCGGTTCTCTTCATGCTGCCCAAAAACATATTGAAGCTGTCGGCGTGACCCGCGCCGTTATGACAGGAAAAGCAGTCCATGCTGAGGCCAAGGAACACTCGCCCAACATCCGAGGTGATCTCATCCACCCAGTCCAGACGGTTCAGACCTTTGTAATCGTCGGCGTCGGTCCACAATCCACAGCGAGTCGAAACGTAGCCGATCGGATCATAGAAGGTTTGGGCCGTCGGGAGACCCTTCGCATTCTTGGTGACGGGCGTAACGATGTCGTAGAACACTTCGTTATAGGGCCGGTCCACTTTGAGCCATTGCTTTGTCCAAAAGTGAAAAGAGGCTTCTCGCGTTCTGAGCAGCTCGCCGTAGTGATACGCCCACTGGTCCGTGAATGCCTCCGTGCCGATTAGAGAGTCGATAAGCTTATCGCGCTTGTTCGCGTCCTTGTCGGCCAGGAATGAACGAACCTGATCGGGCGTCGGCAAAAGACCCGTTGCATCGAGATACGCCCTCCGCAGAAACTCCTCATCACCCGCAAGCGGTGCATGTGGAATATGGTCGCGCTCCATCCGTCCAAAGATCAATTCGTCGACAAAATTCTTTCGAGGTACTGGCGCATAAGAAGGCCCAGCGCCCGGCAGCGCCGAAGCTACTGCTTGCGTTAGCCGGCTGGCCTCTGCAGCCTTATCCTGACCCGACAACAATCGGCCATGCGCTGCTTCAAAACGATCCGGATCCAATTGCTGGCCTGCCTGCGGCTGCTGCTCTTTCGGAGGTAGCTGTGCCGTGACGATAAACGACAGACACAAGACCATCATGATCATTAAAACCAATTTCGCGGGTTTCATCCTTACTTCCTCCTCATTCTTGGGCATTTTGTCGACAAAGAAGGGACCTCTGGTGCATCCAGCTTATAGGTTTTTCCATCTTTCCTGTCAAGAATTTAATATTGACTGAGCTATATCAGTTTTTAGAGCCTCCAAGCCTGGCGAAACTGCTCAAAAAGCTTCCCATTTTCACCATCAGACTCGTACGCTGATAACGATTTCGTCCTATATTTTTTGTTGCACACCCATCTCGTTCAAGGTAATGTGGCGACTCGCTGGTCACATTCGGCTTCCGGATTGCAGGGGAAAGACGCTATGCGGCGTTGTTTGGCACCTGTATCCTGCAGTGCCTTGATTTTTGCCGGTTCGGTCCGCCAGCCCAGCTCACAACTGCACCCGCCATGTGATTGGCCAAAAGCTATATATAATTGTCGCACTCAGGAGGTGCTAATGAGAAGTAACCAGGTATTTGTGGTTAAGGTGTTCGCTCTCGTGGTCGTATTGCTCATGCTTGGTAGCGTGGTTTCTGCGCACCACAGCAGAGCGCATTACGGAACTGAAGAGGTGACGACGAAGGGGACCGTTGTGGATTACAAGTGGAGAAACCCCCACGTCTTTGTCGTATGGGACGCGAAGGATCAAAATGGGAAAACCACGCAGTGGGTAGGTGAAATGGCTTCCGTGACCTCGATGATTGCGGATGGAATGACCAAGAATTCGCTTAAGCCCGGCGATGAAATCGTTGTTCTCGCCTTCCCATCGAGGAACCCCGGTTCGACTGAAGCTCTGATCAAGAAGATTACGAAAGCGGATGGGACCGTTGTTGTGGACAACTCGCGAGTACCAAATCTGCGTCAACCATAGATCGATCTCATCTTCGGAGGCTAAAAGTAATGCGAAAAGGAAACATTGTCTCGATCCTTGCTTTAGGGGTCCTGGCTTTTTCGTCGGTCGGGTTGGCTCAGGATCGAACGTTTGGGCGGGATTCGACTCAGTCTCAGCCGCTACAAGAACTGACTCCAGGGCCAGGATGGAAGACCTGCCCGCGATGCACGAATCCCAAGCAACTGGCGGCCGCAAACGCAGCGTATAAGGTCGAGGGCCATGCATTCAATCCGCATGACCTGTCGGGAGTATGGGGCAATAACGGCACGGAACTGGATGTGAAGAACGTTCCCCCACTCACGCCGTTGGGACAGCAGATGTTCGAAGCGACCCGGTCGGAAATTCCAACCACAAATTCGAAAGACGGCATGTTGATATGCGATCCTCTGGGCTATCCACGCTGGTTCGCATACAACTACGGAATGGAATTCGCGATGTTGCCTGACCGAGTGCTTCAGTTCTTCGAATGGGGCCATACCTGGCGCACCATCTGGACGGACGGGCGGAAACTTCCAGAGGATCCTCCACAGCAGCGTTGGTTGGGATACGCGGTAGGCCACTGGGAGGGAGACACGTTTGTTGTCGAAGGCAACGGTTATGACGACAGATCCTGGATCTCCGAAGACCGCAGGAACCGTATCCGTGGTTTTGCGCATACCGACGAAATGCGGACGGTCGAGCGTTATAAGCGAACGAGCTATGGGACCCTGGAGGCCGAGATGACGATCATCGACCCCAAGGTTTTCGCCCGGCCTTGGACGACCAAGGGCAAGATCGAACTGCGCCCAAACGCCGAGCTCTGGGAATATTTCTGCGTACCCTCGGAGTCGGAAGAGTATAACAAGCGGTTAATCGAAGCTGCGAGGGACTCAAAGAAGTAGGCTCGACTTCGAGATCGGAAATTCGTGTAGGAAGAATGTCTATCTGACATTCCATCCCTTCTACGATAAGGCACTGGATAAGCTCCATGCCTTGAATTTCCGCAAGCCGGGTGATCCTCACCCTCTTGTCAATAAGGAAAACCTCAATCGCTTCCTCACAATCATAAGAGAATGCACGGAGGCCCAACTGGCGAGGATAAGCTCGTAGTTTGTCGCAAAATGTAGTCGCGGGCTTTAACCCGCGTTTGTACCCATCTTCATAGCTAGAACAAATATTTCAATGCGAACTGCAGGATCCTCGGTTCCAGCGCCAGGCGGATCTTACCAAACTGGGCCGAACTGAGATTCGTGTCGATCGCGAGAGCGGAATTGGGGGAGCCCGGTGGTACGCCCGGCCGGAAACTATTCAACACGTTATACGCTTCGACTCGAAACTCCATACTCTGGGTTTCGCGGAAACGGAATACGCGCGACAGGGCCGTATCGAATTGCCAAGCTAGCGGCAGCCTGATATTGGTGCGGCCCAGACTTCCAAGAGTGCCCAAAGCCGGCGGGGCGAACGCCGCCGGGTTCAGCCATTGCGTGCCAGGACGGCCCGATTTGTCGAGGTACACGTTCGCTAAAACCTGATCGGGGCGTTGGCCGCTAATATCGCAGAGGCAGCGGTCCGCAGCCGCACTCGAGGTAGCAGAAGTGTTGGCGCCGCTGGCGGATCCAAGTGTCACGGTGCGGTTTCCACTGGACTGGCTGGGCGCGATGATAGTTCCGGCTGTGGAGGCTCGGTAGATTCCGGATAATCGCCATCCACTGCCCACCAGGCTCAGCGTGCGATTGGCAAACTGAGGCGCCTCGACCACCCCCGTCAAATTAACCGTGTGCCGCTGGTCAATTTCGCAGTCGCCACGGTCTCGCGAGCGGTTGTTGGGATCTTATACGTGTGATCCACACTTGCGCCATACCCGTTATTACTCCTGGCCTGATAATCACCGATGCAATGGGACCAGGTGTAATTCCCATTCAAATTGATACCCCGGCTGGGGCGGTACTGTACTGAAACGAGCATTCCGTTGTAATTCTGTGTACCGCCGTTGACAACAGTCGCTAGTCTTCCAATTTCGTTTGCGAACGCAGGATTCAAGAAGCTCAACGTACGGCGGGCCTGTGTATTGTTCACTGTGGAGCAAGCGCTGCCTGGCGTGACTTTGAAATAAACCGCCTGGCCGTTGAGGAAGCAGTTGCCGCTGGCGTCGCCGGCGCCAGGAACGTAGATGGCCATGTTGAGTGGTTGCGCGGCCTGAAGGTGGATGATCTGGCTTCCGATATAGCTCACGGACAGGAGCGTGCCCGTCATCACTTCTCGTTGCAGGCTCAAATTCCACGTTTGAGTGTAGGTCGGAGTGAGATCGGGGTTGCCTATTAAGTACTCGCCCAGCGGCACAAACGGCATATTCTTGTCGATGACAAACGGGAAGGGATTCCCACCGGGAATGCCAAGCCACGGATTGTCCAAACCGCCCGCTGGAGTAAGCACACGGGTCAATGAACCATAGGGTGGCATGGCGCTCTGCGAGCCCAGCCGGTCCACCGTCGGATAGTCGTCATAACTGAGCCCGTAGGAAGCGCGAATGGAGGTGCGGCCGTTGCCCTCGACGTCCCATGCGAAACCGAGACGCGGCGCGAAATCTTTCCAATACGGGTTCCAAACATTTGCCCGCGGTTTCGCTGCATTCGATCCATTATTCTTCTGCACAAATCCAGCGTCTCCCGGCAAGAGGATTCCCGGAGGCGCATTTACGAACACGGTACTGCGGAGTCCCTGCCGGTACCGGTTGACATCCCAATTCAGGACATAGGGGACCGGTCGATGGACATCCACCTGCGGAAGGATGGGCGCCCAGCGCAAGCCGTAGCTCACAGTAAGTCGTGGCTTCACCTGCCAGGTGTCCTGTCCATACAAAGAAACGTAGTTCACCCTGGTAAAGATGTCGATGCTGGTGCCCTGGTTGAAGTCACTCGCTTTGCCTGTCAGAAAATCCGCCAACCCTAAACCGGTAATCCCGCCCGTGAAATTAAAGTTAGGCGACATGTTCGTCTGGAGAGCCACATTCGTCCTCGAATTTGCCACGCGGCCACCAAAACCAAACTGATGCGTTCCACGAGTCATGCTCACATCATCGGCAACCTGATAGAAATCAATTCCGAGATTTCGCCGGCCATTGCCTGGTAGTGAAAAACCGCTGGTCACGGTCAGCTTCGAACGGTTCGGCACGTAGCCGCTGTAGACCTTAGCGCCGAGTTCCTGGAGAGAAAAATATTCGGGCGATTCGGTAAGCAGGTGGTTTCTCGAGAACGCCAAACGAAGCGCATTGACCGTGGTGGAACTGACCAGATAGGTGCTGCCGGCAGTGAACGCATAGGATCGCGCCGCACTACTATTATCCGCATTCATTGGGATGTCCGGCGTGAATTCGAACGGCGACGGACTGTCGGCGGACGACAACATAAAACGCCCGAACAGCGAATGCTTCGCGCTCGATTGATAGTCGATCTTGCTGACGAGCTGTTTCTGGTCTTCAACGTTCCTCCGGCCAAAAGTGATTTCCCCGCACGGATCATTCGTCATCGGAAGGCGGGCGGCGATTTTCAACGCCACGGGACTGAACAACGCCGGATCGATGCGGTTGTCCACAAAAGGGGCCCTTAGCGGGACCTGCCGGCCCGTGTTGCAAGCCGGAGAGGCGAACGCGGTGAAGTCACCCGCCAGCATGGCGGCCGTTGGAACGAACTGTCGTGTATCTTGCGGGTCCTGGCGCAAGGTCGTGCCTTGATATCCGCCGAAGAAAAATAGTTTGTTCTTGATGACCGGTCCGCCGGCCGTTCCGCCAAACTGATGGCGCTTCAACGTACTGCTCTTGGTGGCAAAATAACTCCGCGCATTGAATAGATCATTGCGCACAAATTCGAACAGATCGCCGTGAAACGCATTCGTGCCCGACTTGGTCACCGCGCTCACTTGGGAACCCCGCCCCTGCTGAGCCGACTGTCCACCGATCTCGGTCTTGAACTCCGCGAGCGCATCCGGAAATGGGAGCGGCAAAGGCACCCCATCATAAGGATCGACATGGCGAATCCCGTCCAGCGTGTACTCCGTTGCCGTGCCCAGGGCGCCTGCGCTCGAGATCGTCAACCTATTAAAAGGGAAACTCATTCCACCGGCTGGAGCCGTTTGCACGGCTCCACCGCCGAGCAGCAACAGCTCTTGCGCGTTGCGCCCGTTGAGCGGCAGCTCCATGATCCGCGCCGTTTCCATGACCTGACCGACGCTGACGCTGCGCGTCTCCACCAGCGCCGCATTGGCCTGGACTTCAACCTGTTCGGAAACCTCGCCGACCTGGAGAACGATATTGATCGTCGGGTTGCTATTGACTTGCAGGACAATTCCTCTCTGCACAAACGTACGGAACCCCGGCAAACCCGCCTCCAACCTGTAGGGACCTAATGGCAGACTGGGCAGCACGTAGTATCCGGTTTCATTCGTAATCGTCATCCGGCTGATGCCCGTGTCGGTTTGCGTTGCGGTGACTTCCGCGCCGGGCAACACCGCCCCGCTCTGATCCTGGATAGACCCGCTGATCTGCGCCGTCGCCTGGGCCCAAACGCTGCCGCAGGTCATCACCGATAGCAACAAGCCAATGAATGGAGCGGTCAAAATGTGCTTCATCCACCCCTCCTTCTCGAGTCGGATCACGCCGCCCGGTCACCTAAATGGCCGCAGACGCTTCGTCGTTAATGGCTAACTTGGTTAATTTGTCGGCGAGACTATATCGCCCTAATTGGGGTGTCAAGTTCGTTCGAGGGTTCTCAGAGCAAATAACTTGATTCGCTGCCTCTCTACTCTTCCGCTACATTTCGCACTGCAATCCAGTTTTTCGGACGAGTTCGACCAGTTCGTCCATGTATTCCAGTCGCGCGCCTGGATTCACCACACATGCGCGCAACCAAAAGTTTCCGTTAAGCGTTGTGCTCGATAGAAACGCATCCCCGCTCATCTGGATTCGTTCGAGAATTGCGTTGTTCAGCGGTTCGAGCGCTTCCGGATTTTCTTTGAGTCGCGCCGGAGCAAATCTGAAACAGACAATGCTTAGGGATTGTGGGCTGCATAATTCCAAATCAGGAGATGCGCCTATGGACTTGGCGAGGTGTTCCGCCAGCATGATGTCGGCATCTATCGCGCGGCGATATCCCGCAAGGCCGTGATGCTTTAGCGCCATCCATACCTTGAGCGCGCGAAAGCCCCGGGTTTGCTGAAAACCGTATTCGCTGAACCAAGGCAACCCTCCCACTCCCAATGTGCTGCCATCCGTCCGCAAATAAGGTGGAACGAGACTAAAAGCGCTCCTCATGAGTTCTGCATCCTTGACGAGGACCAATCCTGCCTCGACAGGTACATACAGCCATTTGTGTGGATCAACCGATATAGAATCCGCCCGCTTCAACGCGCTTAGTGCCGGCCCGTACTTGCTACTGAGAATGGCTGGAGCGCCATACGCACCATCGATGTGTAACCAAACGTTCCGGCGCGCACAGACATCCGCAATTTCTTCAAGTGGATCGATTGCTCCTGTGTTAACTGTGCCAACGCTTGCGATAACTGCGATAGGTATGTTGCCCTCACGTGGATCACGCTCAATGGCGTGATCCAGTTCGGCGGGAATCATTTTGAATGCACTGTCATGCGCGATGATTTTCAGGTTTTCGGTGCCGATTCCGAGTAGTTCAGTTGCTTTCTGGTGGCATCCATGGCCTTCGGCCGTTTTATAAATAGTAAGACGCCGCGGCGAAGATTGAAGTCCTTTCAACCGTATGTCGAACCCACATTTCGCATGTCTCGCGACTGTCAGTGCAGTAAGAGCGGCCATGGAACCTCCACTCACAAGCAGTCCCATACTGTCTCGGGGGAAACCAACAATTTGCTTGAACCAATTCAGTACCTGTCGTTCGACGTATATCGCCGCATGGTTGCCGCCTGCACAACTGGGATTCATCGCTGCCGCAAGGGCTTCGGCAAAGATTCCGATGACTGCTGGCGGCGAGTTGACCCAGCCATAAAAACGGGGGTGGCCGTTCCCGAATGGATAAGGCGCAATGTCCTCTTTAAAAGCAGCCAATATCTCGTCTGGAGGAGCACCCTCTGTAGGCAGCGGCTCGTTCAAATACCGTTCAGCAAGATCCGGCGGGAAAGGTCGAAATACAGGAGTCGTAGGGAGCCGCATAAGTTGTTCCGTGATCTCGTCAACCACTTCATAACCAAAACGACGGATTTCTTCAGCCGACCATTCCCAGGCACTCGTCTTCTTCATCACCGGCTATCCTTTCCCACGATTCTGTGCTCTGTGCCATTTGAATCACCGGAAACATCCATAGCGAGGTAGTAAACGCACGGAACCTTATTTGGATTTGCAAAGGCGTGAAGACAGTCACCGTCGTAGTAAACGCTGTCTCCCGCTCTCAGCTTGTATTTCGTCCCATCGAGCGTCAAAAGGAGGGATCCACTTTCGACGGCAACATATTCCCGCGAACCGTGCGCGTGTGGAAGAAAAACGCCTGCGTTCACATCCGGCCCGATCGTCGTACGCATGAACTCAAATTCGACGCCCGGTAAAACGGGCGACAGTATTCTTCGCTGCCATCCCGAGGGATCTCTCGCAACTTTCTGTTGGCGATGCCGCAATAGAATCACTCGGGAACGCTTCTCATTACCCAGAAGCCTGGCGAGACTGGTGTCTAGTCCCGTCGCGATTCGGTCGAGCACGAGAATCGTCGGTGCCTTCGTGCCACGCTCCACCGCGGATAACATGCTGCGGCTGACAGAACATTTTTTGCTCAATGCTTCGAGGGACATGTTGCGCCGCTCACGCTCTGCACGGACACGGTCGCCCAGAGAAGTTAGAGTGAATCCTTGAGTTCGGCCTCGGGTAGATTTCGTCCTTCTTGGCATAACTCTATAGTAGACATCGTCTCCTATAGAGTCAAACCTGCGAAGAAGTTACTTCCGAGGTATCCAGAAGTCAACTCGCGAAAGACTATCGGAGATTGCGCGGTTGATCGGCGCTACGGTTCCGGTGCAAAAGAAAGCTTGCATGTGATGTAGTGTTATAGTTGAATATAACACTATATGTGTATATATGGGTATAGAAGTGACCCCGCTCACGTGAGTGCGCGAGGAAAAGTTGCTGCCAAAAACCGATAACCTTGAGGAGATAAACCATGACATTCATTCGCCTGCCTCTGATGTTGATGTTGCTGTGGACCGGCGCCTTCGCCCAATCGGACGCGCAGAAGTCCTTCGACAAATTAAAAGCACTATCGGGTGTGTGGGAGGGCAAGGTAACGACCGACATGCCGGTAGCCGCTTCCATACAAAACAATCTCATGCATGTTACCCTTCGCACCACTTCCAGAGGGAATGCGCTCCTGCACGAGATGACCTCCGCCGGCACCGACGATCCGATCACGATGTTCTACCTGGACGAGGATCGTCTGCTCCTGACACATTACTGCGACGCAGGCAACCGACCTCGCATGGAAGGTAAGCTCTCACCGGGCGGAAAGACAGTGGAGTTTGCTTTTCTGGACGTCGCCGGCAGCAATCAGCACCAACACATGCACCATGCAAAATTTACGTTTATCGACGCGGACCACCATACCGAGGACTGGATATTCATGCTGGGAGATAACGCAGTTCACGCCCACGTCGACCTGCGCCGGACGGGAGACGCGGCCGGCGCGGCGGGGAAGTGA
>QHXC01000441.1 GCA_003222815.1 Acidobacteriota bacterium
AACGAAATTGCCCTGCTGTAGGGCATTCTGAACCGGAAAAGGAGCCTGGAGTGGATCTCGTTCATACTGATAACGGCCGGCCAAAGTGTGTTTGCTGTTGATCAGATAATCGAAATTGCCCATGCCATTATGGTCCTTAAAAATGGCGGGTATCGAATAGTTCTGAAGCGCGTACCCTGCATTCGGACCTCCAGGATCCATTCCAGAACTGGGAACCAGATAACGGCCGTCAGAGAATTGGAGTTGAAGAAGACTGATTGCCACTGGATTGATGTTAAACAATGGATCACTCACCGTTCCGTTCGGACATTGAACTTGTATGCCACCGTTGGAAGTGGTGTTGTTCAGGTTTCCTGTCCGATTGCACGGTGCTTGCGGACTGATGGCTGCCGCTAACGCGGGCACGAAGGCTTGTCCGGCGGAATCACACTGGGACAGTGTCGTCCAGCCTGTGGGGCACTTGCCCCGATTTCCCGTGGGAATCGGAGGAGCAGTAGCGCTGGCGGCACCATAGCCCGTAAGACCATTTTTTTGTCCGGTCTCCTGATATGACACGAAGAAGAACAGCTTGTCTTTTTTGATGGGTCCACCGAATGCGCCGCCATATTGGTTTGAGTTCAAGACCGGCTTTGGAAGACCCTGATAGTTCCGGAACCAGGCGTTCGCATTCAAGGCAGTGTTGCGGAAGAACTCGAACGCGGAACCGTGGAAGCTGTTCGTTCCGGACTTGGTGACCACATTGACGTTCGCGCCCGGATTGCGGCCGTATCCAGCGTCGTAGCTCGAGGTTTGAATTTTGAATTCGGCGATGGCATCGGGGTTGGGAATCGCAAAACCGCCAACCGATACTCCTTCCACACCGGTGTTAAAGCTAAACCAATTGTTGATGACGACCCCATCCTGAAGGAAAGTGTTTTGGGCCGTTCCCCCGCCATTCACCGCAATGAGAGTTGTACCTTTGCCGATCAGGCTGGCGTCCTGTACGGAAGCATTGGCCCCCGTAGACATTGCGAGAAGATTCGTGTAGTTCCGGGTGCTGAGCGGGAGTTCCGTCACCGTCGCCGCTGTCGCCACAGTGCCGAGGGCCGAACTCGTTGTCTGAATCGTTTCTATTTCGGCCTCAACGCGAACAGCTTCGGTTTGGGCACCCACCTCCAGGCTGCGGTCCAGCACCGCCGTCTCGGTTACGTTCACCTTGACGGAAGGAACCTCCACCGCCTTGAACCCCGCAATCTCAAACCTTACTCTGTAATTGCCAGGAGGCAGTAAGTTCAGCGTATAGCTTCCATCCTCGCTTGTCGTTACCGTTCGGCTCTGCCCAGTGTCCAAACTTGTGGCCGCGACCATCACGCCCGGCACGACTGCACCCGAGGAATCGGTAACTCTGCCTGTCAGTGCCCCCGTACCCGCGGTTTGGGCCATGAGGGACGGAACCAGGGTAATCCACAGAGCGACGCTCACAGTCAACGCTGCGCCACCACTCCTACTGCTGCAGAAGTTTCTTAGCATGCCGCCTCCTTTTCTGTATGTCCTGTTTCTGTATGTCCTGTCGGCTGAACGATGAGGTAGTTCATCGAAGGACACACTAGCGCTGATCCGAGACAATCACGCCGCCCTTGATGACCAGCTTGGTATTCAGCAGGTTCCAGTAGCCATCGAGAGGGTTGCCGCCCAGGAGAACGATGTCGGCCAGCTTGCCCGCCTCCAGCGTACCGAGTTGATTACTCATCTCGATGTAGGAGGCCGTGTTCGGTCCCATGAGCTTGATGATGTCTTGCATCGAAAACATCAGGTTGAGAGATTTCAGCTCATGGTCCAATCCGGCCTTCGGCAGATAGCCGGTATCGGTGCCGTAGCCGTAGATGACGCCGGCATCCCACGACGTACGCGCATTCACGGCCTTGTAGCCCGCTTCTTGCCCCCGGCCGTCCCCGTCGAACAACTGCTTCACGCCGGCAGCGACCACCTTTTTGGCGTCCTCAAAGCTCAGCCAGCCGAAATGGGGAGTATGAACGAGCTTGGGCACACCGGCTTCGACAGCAGCCATCATTGCTTGTGGGCTCACCGCATGTATCTGGATCCAGACGCCGGCTTTCTTTGATTCGTCCACGATGGCCCTGAGATTCTCCAGTTCTTTGGCGGTCGGCGCCGGCTTTGGGGTGAGCGCCATCTCTCCGATAAATTTGATTCCAAGCCCGGCGAGCCTCTGCACTTCGGCACGCGCCTTTTCGGGAGTGTTGTTGGCCAGATTGACCGTGCCCGATGGGATGATGCGCGGCCCTTGGATCAGGCCTTTCTCAATATGGTCCTTGAGTGTCAGGTTCCCTTCAGCAGGACCGCCTCCGGACAGGATCGTCGTATATCCGGCTTCGAGAAGTTTCTGCATCTGCTCCTTCTCATTAGGTCCTGTGTTGATATGACGGTGACCATCGATGAACCCCGGCATTGCACTCATGCTTCTTGCATCGATGGTCTGCACACCGGTAGCGTCGGCGCGGCCGGCCGCAACAGAGGCGATCCGGCCGCCCCGAATGACGATCGAACCCTGATCGATCACGTTACCGTTACCAACGATGATCCGCGCGTTGGTGATGACCAGATCCTGGGCTGCGAGACTTCCGACGCTACCGAAGCTCCAGGAGAAAACAAGGAAAGCCAAGGCGAGTATTTTTTTCATCCCAACTCCTCCCATTTTCGCCCTGATGAATGGAGTCGCCAGCCCATTTGAAACCCCTGTTGAATTCGTCGACCCTCGTCAGGGTTGGCTTTTGAAGTCCTCGCCGGCGCTGCGGTCCATGAGGAAACCCATATTGGGAGTCCCCATTTCTTCCCAACTCTGGTCACCGTAGTAGACCCACTTGCTGGGATCCGGGTTGTACTTGTTGTTCGCCGAATTGTCATAGCGAAATTCGACGTGCATCCGGGAGCCCTTCGGTATTTTCAGCGAGGTTCTGTAGGTGAGTTGCCAATTAAAATCGTAACGGGGAACGTTGAGCACGATTTCTTCTCGTCCATCCGGATAAGCCAGCTTATATTGCACACTCGTCGCGCGCATATGCGCGTGGGGACGGAACCACACAAGCTCAACATCCTTGAGGAAGGTGATTTCCGCCGCCGGCCCAAGATAGTTCCTTTCATATGGCGGAATCGCAAGTTCGCGGATGGCGTGTCGCCGCACAATCGGCGCACTCTGACCATCTTCCCCATCCTGGGGGACGAATCTCTTCGCCGGTGGTACCTTCGCCACCGTGAAGCCAATTCTCGTCCGATCGACGAGCGCCACACCGTTCGGCGTGTAATGCAGACTCATCACGATATCCGATCCAGCCGGCACGAAAACTCCGGCGTTCACAGGGCGATAGTCTTCGTAGGGCAGCCCCGGCAGATAGCAAAACTCGTTGCCACCACGTATAGTCTGGATGCCCTGACGGCGCGTTTCCTCGGTGCGGCCCACTTCCCGCCGGATGACGATCCCTTCCTTCGTGTCCACGCCCCGACTGCGATTCTTGCTGACTCCGTCATCATCTCGCGGCACTTCCATCCACTCATACACGTTGTATTCTGTCGTGGGTTTATGCTTCTCGAAATTAAAGCAAAAGTGATGCACCACCGATGGCTGGCCCGGCAGAATCTCGACGGACGTGACCCAGGTATCCTCCTTGAAAGGAGCCGGAATCGCCAACTGCTCCCATTCCTTGACGCCGCGGGCGGGGACCGGATAGAGCGGTAGATCCACAGCGACATCCGGCTGGATTTGCCAACCGTCGGCGGGCCACTGAACCGGGGCAGGCGCATCTTTCGAATCGCCTTCCACGGCTCCGCCATCAGCCCAGGCCGCAAGAGTTTCGATCTCGGCGGGTTTCAGGGACCGGTCGTTGTTAAAGTGGCCGTATTGCGGGTCCGCGAACCAGGGCGGCATCTTTTTCGAAAGGACCGCCGCTTTGATCGCCTTCGCCCACGGCCTTGCTTCCTTATGACTCATCAGCGACATCGGCCCAATTTGACCTGGCCGATGACAACTCTGGCAATTCTTCTGCAAGATCGGAAGCACGTCCTTATAGAAGGTAACAACCCCACCGGACTCTTGATTGACCTCAGCCGCCGCCGGCCATCCAGCGGCGCATAGCAAGAAAACAACGGCCGCTAACCCAAAAACTGAAATCCTCGTGGTCATTCGTCACCTCCACCGCTTCGACAATTCACAATAAGCTTTACTTGAATTTCAGCTGCATTTTCCACCTTTCCCAACGCAGCTTACAAGTATTTTGAGTTTCTCAGATCGATACTTGGCGGAACGCGTTTGGGCTGGCCGAGGCGCGGAACTGCCTATCCTCAACCCCTGGCCTGTCACCTATAAGGTTGACCACCAGCGAACCGGCGGTTATTATGACGCGCAGCATAGTTTTCAGTATTTCAAAAGAGTTTTTTGGCGAAGACCGTTAGGTCCGCGCCGCTTTTTCAAATTGGAGGTGGAAGGTGAAACGCATTGCGTTATGCGTATTAGTCGTGTTGCTGGCTTTTGCCCTGGAAGGCGTTGGGGCTTGGGCGCAAGCGACCACTGCTCAAATTAACGGCACCGTGAAGGATCAATCGGGCGCCGTTCTGCCGGGCGTCGAGATCACTGTGACGCAGACCGCCACTGGAGCAAAAAGAACTGCTGTCACAAATGAAACCGGCAACTATGTCCTGGCGAGTCTGCCGCTCGGACCCTTCATGCTTGAGGCGGGTCTGCCCGGCTTCAAGGCGTACGTGCAAACCGGAATTGTCCTCCAGGTCGATGCCAATCCGACAATCAACGTCGTCCTTCAGGTCGGTCAGGTTTCCGAGCAGGTGGAGGTTCAAGCGGACGCCAGCCTTGTGGAAACGCGCACTACGGCCCTCGGGCATGTAGTTACCAACCAGGAGGTCGCGGAGATGCCTCTCAATGGACGCGATCCTCACGAACTGATCTTCCTGGCGGGCATGGCGACCTATCCTGGGCAGGGCTCGATGAATTCCATACGGAACTATCCCACCGTGGTGGTTTCCGTGGCCGGCGGCAATGGGGATGGCGTGTCCTACTTGTTGGATGGCTCGATCTGGCAGGATCCCTACAACAGCTTGAGCATGCCGTTACCATTCCCGGACGCTCTCCAGGAATTCAAGGTGGAGACCAGTGCGATGCCGGCGCAGTATGGCTTCCACGCGACGGCGACGGTCAATGCTGTCACCAAATCGGGCACTAACCAGTTTCACGGCGATCTGTTCGAATTCGTGCGGAACGGAATCCTGAACGCCCGCGACGCCTTCGCGCTCAAACGGGACACATTGAAGCGGAATCAGTTCGGAGGAGTCATCGGTGGTCCGATCAAGAAGGATAAGCTGTTCTTCTTCGGCGGCTATCAGCGAACCTCGCTGCGATCCGATGGCATCCAGAACACCGCCTTCATTCCCACACCAGCCGCGCTCAACGGCGACTTCACCGCGCTGGCCTCGGCGGCGTGCAACAATGGGACGCCAATCAATTTGCCATCGAGTCTCGGGTTCGTGAACAACACGATCTCACCGGGCGCGCTTAATCCGGTGGCGGTGAGGGTCGCGAAGACATTTCCCGTAACGAACGATCCCTGCGGGAGAACACTCTACGGGCTGGTCGCCAACCAGGACGAGGATCTGGTCACGTCGAAGGTCGACTACACGATCAGCGCGAAGCACTCCATTTTCGGACGCTTCATGTTAGGGAGCCTGAAGCAGGGATCCACCTACGACGGGACCAACCCGCTTTCCATCAATAATTACGGGTTTAAGGATTTCGACTATGGGTTCAATCTAGGCGATACCTATCTGATCGGCAACAACGTCGTCAACTCGCTCCGAATAGGAGCCAATCGGACGAACATTGTGAAAGTAGTCGACAATTACAAGTCTTGGGCCGACTTTGGAGCGAATGTGTCTCCGTTAGCTGGGAACGTGATCGCAATCTCGACACCCGCGGGCTCCGCGTTCCTGCTTGGTGGCGGGGCCGCATCACCAGGGGCGCAGCATAACGGACCAATGCCCTCCATTGTTGAGGACCTTAGCTGGATCAAGGGATCGCATCAGTTCGGGTTTGGCGGAGCGATCTATCAGCAACGGCTGAACTACTTCTCCGGCGTCAATGCCGTGGGTACGGCGACGTTCGACGGGTCGACGACCGGATCGGTCTTGGCCGATTTTATGATGGGACGTCCCGTGACCTTTGCCCAAGGCACGGTCTACGGCTTCTACACACGGCAATTTTACGATTCGCTGTATGCGCAAGACAATTGGAAGGTGACTCCACGATTGACGTTGAATTACGGCGTGCGGTGGGAACCGTATTTGTCGCCTTACAACAACCGCGGCGAGAACGAGCACTTCGATCTCTCGCTATTCACTCAGAACGTTCACAGCAAAGTATTCACGAACGCTCCCGCGGGTTTGGTTTTTCCGGGCGACCCGCAGTATACCAGCGGAAAGTACATTAACGGTCCCGTGTGGGATAAGTTCTTTCCGCGGTTCGGACTGGCCTGGGACCCCGAAGGCCAGGGCCGCATGACCATTCGTGCGGGGTATGGGATGTACGGGGACCGCGCCATGATGCTCGCTGGAACTCAGATGTACTTCTCCGCGCCATTTGGAAACAATGTCAGCGTGGCGGGTGCGAATCTCACCGATCCATGGGCAGGTGCAGGCGGAAATCCCCTGGCCAGACTCGCAACTCTTCAGGGGGTCGGTGTGTACGACCACAATATCCCATTTCCGCTCAATGGCACCTATATCAATACGAAGATGAAGGACTTCCAGCCGGTGTACATGAACCAGTGGAATTTGAGCATTCAAAGACAGATTGGGCAAGACTGGTTGCTGACCGCGAACTATCTGGGAAACAATACGATTCACATGATCACCACGGAAAATATAAATCCCGCCATCTATCTGGGTACCGGCCCCTGCACCTTACAGACCGCCAACGGGCCAGTGAGCTATTCGACATGCTCCACGGTAGCCAATCAGCAAAACCGGCGTGTCTTATCTCTCCTGAATCCGGCACAAGGTCAGTACTACGCGGGTATCGGGCAGATAGAAGGTCTGTATCTTTCGGTGCAGAAGCGGGTTAGCCATGGCCTGTCGGCGCAGGCCAATTACACCTGGTCGCACTGCATCAGCGATGTTTATAGCGACAACCCGACTGCGGCCGGGGTGTCCGTGCCCAACAATCGCAGACAATTCCGGAGCAACTGCCTAGGGATCGATCGGCGCCAACTGTTTGGTATGAATCTGGTAGCGACGACACCCAAATTTTCCAATGCGGCGCTTCGGATTCTGGGAAGCAACTGGCAGGTCGCCCCCATCCTGTCCATCAGGTCCGCGCAGTTTTTCACGGTTTACGCAGGCACGGACCGGGCGCTGACTACGGTGCAAAACCAAACGCCTGATTTGGTGAATCCGAATCCATATCCGAGCAGTCAGACCGCCAACAATTGGATCAACCGCTCCGCTTTTCTCGCA
>QHXC01000442.1 GCA_003222815.1 Acidobacteriota bacterium
CACGGCCGAGTATGTGAAATCCGCGCGCCAGCGTGGATTGAAATTGATCATCGCCGGCGCCGGCAGTTCGGCACATCTCGCCGGTGTTACAGCCGCCGATACTCCGCTGCCCGTCATAGGCGTACCGATTGACAGTTCACCATTATCCGGATTGGATTCGCTATTATCCACCGTGCAAATGCCTCCGGGAGTTCCGGTCGCCACGATGGGTGTTGGAAAATCCGGGGCAACCAACGCCGGACTTTTCGCGGTCCAGATTCTCGCTCTTCAAAATGAGAAGCTGATGAACCGGTTGGTTGAATACAAAGAACAGCTTGAGAAAAGCGTAGCTGAGAAAAGCCGGAAGGTAGCGGAAGAAGACGGAAGTTAGCTGCCGTTGTCAACATATGGAAAGAACTTTCTTCATTGCAAACTTCGGATGCCGAGCTTCTCAATCGGAAGGTGCATCGATTCATCAGGAGCTGCTGGAATCCAAGGCGAGGGAGGCGGAATCTGCCTACGATGCCAGCGTCGTTGTTGTGAATTCATGTACGGTTACTGAGGAAGCAGACCGGCAGGTTCGGCAGATGATCCGTCGAGTGGCCTCACGGAATCCGAACGCGCGTATTATTGTGACTGGATGTTATGCGCAGCGCGCGCCCGAAGAACTCGCGAATCTTCCTCAGGTTTGTTACGTCGCTGGGAATTCCCACAAACCGCTGGTTGGTCGGCTCGCGCGGAATCTGTTGGACGAAGATTTCTCCACCTATGGCCGCGCCGAAATTCTCTGCAGCAGCATATTTCTGGAACGTGAGCTAAGACCAGCATCCCATCTCGGTTCGGGCGGCCGCACGCGGGCGGTTGTAAAAGTTCAGGACGGTTGTAACGCCAATTGCGCGTTTTGCATTATTCCGACCGTGCGCGGCAGGAGCCGGAGCATCGAAGTCGAAGCAGCGCTGCATGAAGTGCGAGAACTTGTGTCGCGTGGCTATAAAGAAGTGGTTTTTTCGGGAATTCATCTCGGGACCTATGGCCGGGACCTCTCTCAGAAGACGAGCCTTTACGAACTGATCTGCCGCGTTCTGGAAATTCCAGGCTTGGAGCGTGCACGCCTGAGCTCGATTGAACCGTTCGAGCTCGTTCCCGAGATCATCGATCTGGTAGCTGATCAACCTCGACTGGCTCATCATTTTCATGTTCCGCTTCAGAGTGGATCGGCCCGAATCCTGCGCGCCATGCGCCGGCCGTACAGTCCCGAATACTATGCCGATCTGGTCCGGAGAATCCGTCATCGCGTGCCCGATGCGGCGATTGGGGCGGATGTCATGGTCGGTTTTCCCGGCGAAATGGATGATGATTTTTCTGCGACATTTCGACTCATTGAAGACTCACCATTGACTTACCTTCATGTCTTTCCCTATTCCTCGAGACCCGGCACAGTGGCGGCTGGTTTGCCGCATGCGATTCCGGAGCAGGTCTCGCGGTTGCGCGCTAGAGGTTTGCGGAATCTCGGCGCACAGAAGAATGAAGAGTTTCGTCGGCAGATGATTGGGCAGGAGATCGACGTGCTCACTCTCGAAGACGGTTCGGCTATCAGCAGCAACTTCGTCCGTGTGAGCGTTCCCGTAGATTCGCCCTCAAACGAATGGATTCGAGTTCGCGTGACGGAGCTGGAGGAGGCCGGACTCTACGCTTCCAGTATCACAACCGCGCACGAAACCAATTGATCGTGGGTAAGCGATACATAGAATCGGCTGGATGCCATCGATGTGGCTCGAGCCAGCGCCTCACCATAGAGATGCAATTCGGGTTTGCCGGATGGCAGCCTTTCGACCTCGACATCCTTCCACTTCACTCCGGCCGCCCAACCTGTGCCCAACGCTTTGAAGGCGGCTTCCTTTGCGGCAAACCGGGCGGCGTAATGAATCTCCGGTTTTGCGCAATTCTTGCAGTACTCCTTTTCACGTTCTGTATATATTCGATTTAGGAAGCGTTCCCCGAAGCGTTGGATGGATTCACGAATGCGCTCGTTCTGAATAACGTCGATGCCGATGCCGGTGATCATGAGGATTTCGAAACTCGCAAACTAGAGTCTATGTTACAGGTAAAACGCGTATCTCAAATAACGTTCCTTCATTCTGAGGCGCTCGATCGCGTCCCACGCATTGCGCATGCATTTTCGACACGACGTGCTGAGCGGAATGAGTTCACCCTCGGAGCGGTGTCTGGAAATCCAGTCGTACAGATGAATCGCATTCGATTTCTCAGCGCAATTGGCGCTGCCGGATGGCCGCTATTGAAACTGAAGCAAACTCATTCTGCAATTGTCAGGGATATGGAAAGTACGTTGGCGGCCACTGAACCTGTCGAGGGTGATGCCGCCGTGACCAGACTTCAAGGTGCCGTGCTGGGCATCCAGACCGCCGACTGCGTCCCCATTCTCGTTGCGGATTCTAAAGCTCGCGCCGTTGCCGCAATTCATGCGGGATGGCGGGGCACGGCGGCGCGCATTGCCGAGAGTACGGTCTCGCGCCTGTTGAGCAATTTTGGCCTTGATCCGAAAGATCTGATTGTCAGCATCGGTCCTCACATTGGCGTGTGCTGCTATGAAGTCGGCGAAGAGGTTGTGGAGGCGATCGGAGATCCGGCTGCATTTGAACGGAGGGAGGAATGGCCTCGAGCGCACCTCAACCTGGCACAGGCGAACCGGCGGCAGTTCTTAAATGCCGGTCTGCGTGACCAACAGATCGAAATCTCCTCCTTATGTACCCAGTGCCGCGAGGATCTTTTCTATTCCTATCGGAGAGACGGAAAAAAAGCTGGCCGGATGCTTTCGGTTATCGGCATTGTTTCATGAAAAAGGCCAGAGCTACTTTGGATCGAGTGCTTTCAAAGGCCGGAATTGCTTCCCGCACGATTACGCGGGAGTGGATCGAGCAAGGCCGGGTCAAGGTGAATGGCCGCGTCGTCCGGAATCCCGATCATTGGGTGGAAAGTACGAAAGATGTCGTGCACCTTGACGGACTAAGAGTTCGCGAGGAGAAGAAAATCTACATCGCGTTGAACAAGCCCACGGGTGTGATCACGTCTTTCGGTGATGCTAGGAATCGGCCAACGGTCTACGACTACCTAAAGGGATTGGACCGCTGGGTTTTTCCGGTAGGCCGTCTCGACATGGACACGTCCGGCCTGTTAATTCTGACCAACGATACGGACTTCGGCGAGGCACTGCTTCAACCGAAATCGAAAGTGCCCAAGACCTATTATGCCAAGGTCTCAGGTGTGGTCACCGATGACGAGTATTTCAGACTCACCGATGGGTTGGACATTGGCCGCGGTGAATCTAGCGGCCCATCCGCCGTGCGTGAGGTCCGCTCCAACGAGAAGTACACCTGGTTGGAGTTGACAATTACCGAAGGGAAAAATCGGCAGGTGCGGCGTATGTGCGAAGCGGTCGGCCATCCGGTGCTCAAACTGGTGCGCATTCGGATGGGAGATCTCGAGTTGGGAGATTTGGGGATCGGTAAATTTAGACGACTCGATTCGTCTGACTTGAAACGATTGGTCAGTCACAGAGAGATGAGCCGCGGATGACAGGATGGGCCGCTGGGGATAACGCGCTGCGCGAATTTCGTCGGTCCCTCGGCCCACGCCTGTCATCCACGCCATCCGCGGCTAAAGACTTTGCGAAATGGAATCAGTAGACGAGCACTGGGAAGTTCTACGGCGATCCATGGTGGATACTCAGCTTCGCGCTCGAGGGATCCGGGATCCTCGCGTCTTGGGAGCAATGGAGAGAATTCCTCGCCATGAATTTGTGCCTCCCGAGGAGCGGTTTCGCGCTTATGACGATTCACCCCTTGCGATTGGCCTCGGCCAGACGATTTCTCAGCCTTACATCGTTGGTTACATGAGCGAGTTGCTGGAAGTCACTTCAGATCACAAGGTACTGGAAGTTGGTACCGGCTCCGGCTATCAAACCGCGATCCTCGCCACACTCGCGCGCGGGGTTTTCACAATCGACATTCATGTGTCGCTGATCGAACTGGCTCGTGCACGCCTCGAGGCGATGGGAGTTAGGAATGTCCACTTTGATTTGAGAGACGGCCACGAGGGGTGGCCGGAGTTTGCGCCGTTTGATCGAATTATAGTGACGGCCGGAGCGGCATTTATCCCTCAGCCGCTGGTCGATCAACTCGCCAAGAGCGGGCGTATGACAATTCCCGTAGGAGTGGGAGGAAACGAGCAGGTTATAAAGCTCATTGTGAAGCAGGACGCCTTTCGCGTAGACATTCACGATACTATTCCAGTACGATTTGTTCCTTTAGTTCAAAATCCGGAGGAATCATGAAATCGCTCCTGCTAACGGTGCTTCTCGCACTGCAGGTTCAGGGCGTGGCGCCCCAGATCACGGGGTTTGCGATCCAGGGCGTGACGGTCAACCTGAATTCGTATAGGGGAAAGAAGCCGGTCCTGGTTGTCTTCTATCGGACTCAGGCTTGAGGGTTCTGCCGTGCGCAGCTCGGTGAGCTGCAGAACAATTACCAGAAAATCAAGAGTCTGGGCGCTGAGATGATTGCGATTAGCGCGGATCCTCCGGCCGACGGTCAGAAGGTCGCTTCGGAAATGAAGCTGAGCTACCCGGTCCTGTCGGATGTGTTCAAGAATTTCATTCGCCAGTATGGCGTTTTGCATCCTCAGGAAGGGATCGCCCGTCCTTCCATGTTTTTGGTGGATAAGACAGGGAAGATCGTTTGGAGCTACGTCGGTCAGGAGGCCAGCGACCGTCCGCCCATAGCCACGGTCCTTCAGCAGGTGGAAAAGCTGAAGTAATGGCTTTTTTGCGGCTAAGATAAGCTGTATGGGAGGCACAAATCCATACCTCCAACAAGAAGCGCCCCAGCCCGCGACGCAAAAGTTCACCATTACGTTTCTACCGATGAACGTGACGGTGGAAGTCGATCCGAAAAAGATCCCTTACGGAGATACGGGTCTGCCGGGAAGTATTTTGGACATCGGGCTCGCCCATGGCATCGGCATTGATCATGCATGTGGAGGGGTATGCGCCTGCTCGACCTGTCACTGCATCGTCCGCGAGAGTAGCGAGACCGTGTCTGAAATGAGCAAATTTGGTCGTTGAAATCCCGAATTGGAACCGGAATATGGTTCGCGAAAGCCACTAGACGACAAATTCGCTGGAAAATCGACCCCGGCCCAGGTATAAAATGTGGCCGCACCCGACACTAGAGCCAAACAAAAAATAGAGCGGCAATTGCCGCCAGAGAGTGGTTCACTATGAACGCACAAAGGCACGTTTGGATTGGAACGCTTGTTAGTCTCTGTGTCTTGTGGGCTGGAGCGATGCTGATCGCAGCACAGGACCCTGCACAGGGTCCTTCCCAGGGAAACACGCCGCCGCAAACGCCACTGTCTGCGGTCAACCCCCAAGACCCGCGATACAAGCTTAACGTGGAGGTCGAGCTGGTAAACGTGACCGCCACGGTCCTTGACGAGTCCGGAAAGTATATGGATGGGCTCAAGCTCGAGGATTTTCAAGTGTTCGAGAACGGCGACGAACAGAAGATTTCATTCTTTTCTCATGATCTCCGTGTGCCGATCAGCGTGGGAGTCCTGGTCGATTGCAGTGGCAGCATGCGCCACAAACTGCAACAGGCCTTGCAGACAGTCCGTGAGATCGCGCTGGCACTCTCGCCGCAGGATGAGATGTTCGTCATCTCGTTTAACTCGGACGTGGAAATTCGGCAACATTTTACCACCAACATGCAGCAGATTCAGCGCAGCCTGAGAGACATCAAGCCAGGCGGCGAGACCGCGGCTTACGATGCCATCCAAACTGGGATGGAAGAAATGAGGTCGGCGAAGCACAACAAGAAGATCCTCCTTATGGTAACGGATGGTTTTGATACGAAGAGTCACATCACTTCCGCTCAGGTCGAAGACATTCTTAAACGTTCGGAAGTTCTCGTATATGCCATCGGTATCGACGACGACGATGATGATCCCCTCGTCCTCAGGCGTACCCGCTATCATATCTACCACTACATGCTCGGTCGTCTCACCAGTGTCAGCGGTGGCCGGGCGTTTCGCTTGTTTACAGGCCGCAACTACGCTCTTAACAGCTTGGCTCAGGTGCTATTGGAAGAACTTCACCAGCAATACACGTTGAGTTATTACCCCATGGCTATTCGCGAAGGAAATAGCTGGCGGCAAGTCGACGTGAAGGTGAAGAAATCGGGCTCGCAAATCCGGCATCGCACGGGGTATTACGTGAACCAGGTGAATAGCAACCCGTAATCCACTTGGTACGCAAAGAGCCGGCACTCCTCTTCGCTACACGTTTGCTGCGACTTGTTCTCCGAGTCCGATGCGTTTGATTTTTTCGATCAGCGTCGTGCGCTTGAGATTGAGCAGTTTCGCCGCAAGCTTTTTATTTCCATTCGTCCTGCGAAGGCTTTGAAGGATGAGCTCGCGTTCCATGTCGGTGACGACATTCTGAAAGTTGATGCCTTCCTCAGGAATTTCGATCAATGGCGTGAGGCTCAGTGATTCGCGACTGTGAATTTCTGAGGGTAAGTCCGCTGGAAGAATCGCCGGTCGATTGCCCGTGAGGGCGACCATCCGCTCTACAATGTTTTCCAACTGCCGGATGTTGCCGGGCCACTCATAGGCCATCAGCGCCTTCATAACCTGAGGAGAAACCGTTTTGAGATCGAGCTTGTGCGTCTCGCAAAAGTGCCCGATGAAGCGCTGAACGAGCAGCGGAATGTCTTCACGCCGTTCACGAAGCGGTGGAAGGTTAATCGGAATGACGTTTAACCGGTAAAAGAGATCTTCGCGGAACGTGCCTTCTTCCACCATCTGTTCCAGGTTCGAGCTCGTCGCAGCAATGATGCGGACATCAATCTTAACTGTGGTGTTTCCACCTACGCGTTCAAACTCGCGTTCCTGCAAGACCCGCAGCAGCTTGACTTGAAGCGCTAGGGGCATGTTGCCGATTTCATCCAGGAAGATTGACCCGCCGCTTGCTTGTTCGAACCGGCCAATACGAGTTTGCACCGCCCCGGTGAAGGCGCCTTTCACGTGGCCAAACAGTTCTGATTCCAGCAGATTTTCCGGGATCGCCCCGCAGTTGATGCTCACCATCTTTTGGTCCTTGCGGGGGCTGTTGAAATGGATCGCCTTCGCAATGAGCTCTTTTCCAGTTCCAGTTTCTCCCTGGATCAATACCGTGCTGTTCAGGCCCGCGATCGTGTCAACCAGTTCAAAAATTCGATTCATTGCCCGGCCAGTGCCGATGATGTTGCTGAAACCGTACCTCTCATTCAGCTGTTTCTTCAGATATTGGTTTTCGAACCGAAGCTGCCGCTCTTTGAGGCCTTTTCGAACCATGATCGGCAGTTCGACCAGTTTGAAGGGCTTGGCCAAGTAGTTGTATGCCCCCTTCTTGATCGCGGACACGGCTGTTTCGATGGTACCGTAGCCCGTGACGATGATCCCGATGGTCTCCGGGTACCGGACGAGCATCTCTTCCAGCAGCTCGACCCCTGTCTTTCCCGGCAGGTTGTGGTCGGTGATCAAGACGTCATACGGCGTCTGTGAGAGCTTCTCCGCCGCGAGGGATTCAACCCGTCCCTGGGTTACCCGGTACGAACGCTCATGCGATCCTGAAGCAGATTGGAGTCTGGTTTCAATTTCCTTGAGCATCATCGTCATGATGTTGAGCAGTTTGGATGCCATAGCATCTCACTAAGCAAAATAGAGACTTAGGGGAGATTTACCCGGACGAACCGACCGAAATTGTCAAAATCTTGACGTATGAGACAGGCTTGGTGGCGGTTTCATGACATGGTGGAATTCCACGGAGACCGGTCCCAAAATAGTGGTGTCAATGTTTTGGACCTTCGGTTAGGTTGGTAATGATT
>QHXC01000443.1 GCA_003222815.1 Acidobacteriota bacterium
AGGACGGGTTGTCCGGCGAGGATTCCCAGCCGCGCATTCTCAGACAGAACGTTGGAATTCCCGCTGGCCGCTCCCTCCGCAAAGCGTATCCCTTCGTAATCGCCGAAGACGAAAGTTCGGTCCTTGCGAATAGGGCCACCGGCCGCAGCGCCGAACTGATTGCGCCTTAAAGTCGGTCTCGGCTGGTGGGCGCGATTTGAGAAGAAGTCGTTCGCGTCCAGCTTGTCGTTGCGCAGGAAATCGTAGACGTCGCCATGGAATGCGTTGGTCCCCGACTTGCTGATGGCGTTGATTACCCCGCCGGAGGTCCTCCCATACTCGGCCGAGTAGTTGCCGGTGATCACGGAGAATTCCTGAATCGCATCCACGCCCAGGGTGACCCCGACCACGCTGCCCGAGCCATTGGTGTAATCGGCGATGCTGAGCCCGTCGAGCCGGTAGTTGTTCTGTGTGGGCCGGCCCCCGGAGATGGACAGTTGTGACCCAAAGCCCCGGTTCCCACGGAGTGCGCCGCTCTCGAAGGGCATCTGGACTTCTCCATTGAGGCCGGTGACGCCGGGGGAAAGAGTGGCCAGCGACGCCCAGTCGCGGCCATTCAGGGGCAACTCGCGCATCGTTGTGGATTCGATCACCCCGCTAAGGACGGACGAAGTCACTTGCACCATCGGCGCAGCTTCCGTCACCTCGACGATTTGAGCCGTCTCTCCGACCTTCATCGATATGTTGAGCTGCTGCTGAGCGCCCACGGTCAACAGAATGTTCGACTGCACCACGGTGCTGAATCCTGGCGCAGAGGCCGTGACCTCATAACTGCCGGCCAACAGATTAGGAGCCGAGTAAAAGCCCGCCTCATCTGTTTTGAGACTCCGGACGACGCCAGTGGCTGTGTTCTTGATCGAGACCATTACGCCCGGGATCACGGCGCCGGTCGCGTCTGTGACCGTGCCGGATAGCGTTGCTCCAGTCACCTGAGCATGCGCCGCCACGCTGGGGAAAAGAGTAAGGGCCAAAACAAAACAAACTGCCAGAAGAGCAGGAAATACTTCAGAAAAACCTCTCTCGAGGGACGAAAGCGACACGACCGGAGTTGTGCTGCCCATGCACGTAGTCTTTCTGAGTCTCAATGTAACGGATGTCATAGCGCCTCCTTTTCCAATACGCCGCTCACGATCGGGGGCGGCAGCAATGCCTATCCTTCGGGTTGTCAGAAAATCAGTCTTTGCCCTCCTGAGTTGCCGCTGGTTAGGGTCACGTCGATCAACACGACCAAGGTGACAGAAAACTCGCGAAAGAACCGCTCCTTCGGCATCGTTTTCATGTCGACACTCCTCCGGAGGTGTGGGTAAGAGAATTGGCGTCATTAGAAACCCCGGTATGCGAGATGTCAAGCTAAATGGGAACGCGAGTAACGTGGGCTGAAGCCTCGACTACATGTTGGCCGAAATGTTTGAGCGTAGTCAGCAGATGAAAAACTTCGTTAGCGCTTCAGGCTTCGCGCCCTAGTCACACCTCGCGTCGTCACTTTGCGCCGATCACCGCGATGCCCTGCACCTCCACCATGAGCCCGGGTACCGCAAGGCCGGTGACGGTGATGAGCGCGCTGGCGGGAAAGCACTCTTTGAAGATCTCTTTGCGGATCGCCACGAACCGGTCGCCAAGCCGCGTGTCTGTGATGAACACTGTCATCGTCACCATGTCTTTGAGGCTTCCCCCTTGGGCCTTCAACGTCTTGTCTAGCGACGCAAAGACATCGCGCACTTGAGCGTCAAAGTCGGCAACTGGAGGCAGCGACGCCGTCTGGCCACCAAGCCAGATGGTCTTTCCACCTTCCGTGATCACGGCGCGCGAGAACGCGCGTTCCTTTGCCCGTGCATCTGGGGCATAACACTGCTTACTGGCGTGCAGCGGCGCTGCCCACGCGGCAATGCACAATGCTGCTGTAATTCCTATGTAACCCCTCACGTGTCCTATCGACATGAATCCCTCCTTTTCACGAAGCTGCGGGTCTATCCAGGCTTGACTTTCGGCTCAGTCGTGATGAAGGAAGGATAAACTCTTTTTTCGTGACTTTTTTGGGTTTTGCGAAGAAGAATCCTGAAAAATACTCGATCACGCCGCAACCCGGGAAGTGACGTCACGGACGAGGGATTCTGGAAAAGAGGCCGCAAGGGTCAACCTCTTCTTTAAACAAGGATGATCGAGGCAAACTCAAGGCAGCGTGCGAGGCGTTACGGCGTTACCAATAAGTCGTGGCAACACTGGGGTTCCAAAGTACTGAAGTTGGCAATTCCCGAAGGGAGGATGTGTGAGACGTATTATCGTTTTCGTAACGTCGATTTCGCTGATTTCTCTTTTTACCTGCGTCACCGTGTGGGCGCAGGCGACGGCAGAGATCAGCGGCTCCGTAAAAGATCAGAGCAGCGCCGTGCTGCCCGGTGTGGAAATCACCGTCACTCAAACGGACACCGGAATCTCGCGGACGGCCGTCAGCAATGAAACTGGATCCTACGTTGTGCCGAACCTGGCGCCTGGTCCTTATCGACTGGAGGCCGCATTGCCAGGATTCCGGACCTATGTGCGGACCGGCATCGTGCTGCAGGTCAATACCAGTCCGGTTCTCAATGTGGTTCTGGAAGTGGGCCAGGTGAGTGAACAGATCGAAGTTCAAGCGAACGCGGCTCTCGTAGACACGCGGAATTCGACTGTCGGTTCGGTGATCGAAAACGAACGGGTACTGGAACTGCCGCTCAACGGACGCAACGTGACCGATTTGATCGTACTCGCCGGCGGAGCCGTCGATCAGAGCGCCGGCTCTCAGTCGATCAATGTTATGGCTATCGGGGGGGCTGCCGGGACGTCGCCGGTCCTCTCCATTGCTGGCGGCGCCAGTTGGGGCGCGGGGTACAGTCTGGACGGTGCCAATCACGTGAATTACATGACTGGAACGACCATGAACATGCCCTTTCCAGATGCGATGCAGGAGTTCAAGGTCGAGACCAGCGGCGTAAACGCCCAGCACGGAAATTCGTCGGCAATATCGGCGGTGACGAAGTCCGGAACCAACCAGTTTCACGGCAATCTGTTTGAGTTTGTGCGCAACGATCTGTTCAACGCCCGGTATTATTTCGCGACGCAGCACGGCACGTACAAACGCAATCAGTTTGGTGGAACAGCGCTTTATCCCCACGGCTGCGATGTTGGCCGGAGACTGGACGGCATTCGCTTCACCGGCGTGCAATTTGAGTCGGCAGATTACCTTGAGGTCTCCGTTCTTCAACAACCGGATTGATCCGGCGCTCTACAGCAAACCGGCGCTATATGTTGTCAATTATCGAGGTGCAAAGCCGTTCCCGACGACGGACGATCCCTGTGGCCAGATTACGTACGGCACTCGAACGGCGGAGGATGATGGAAGCTACGTCGGCAAGATCGATTATCAAAAAAGTGCCAAACACTCCTTGTTCGGACGTGTTCTACTGACGAGCGCAGTGGTACCCAATCCTTGGGACGCCATTACGAACCTGCTTCAAGATACTGGTTATAGGACCGGCCTGGCGAGCTCTTACACGTTCGGTTCGACCTATCTGGTCAGCACCAACCTGGTTCAGGCGTTTCGTTTGTCGGTCAACCGCACCGCCAATCATTATTCCAACGTGAAGCCGGGCCAGCTTTTCAATTGGTGCGATGCGGGCGTCAAGATCTACTGTGCGCCGGAAATTACCAGGCCCATTGTGAACACGATCACCGGCGGCTTTTCATTGACCAGCGGATTTCTGACCGGCCACCGGTATGTCGGAACGATGTACAGCATGGACGATGACGTGAGCCTGCTTCGCGGAGCCCACCAGATGTCCTTCGGCGTCAGCGTGGAGCACGGCCGGCAAAACAATCTCGCTCCTTATGTCAGCGCTCATCAATTCCAGTTCAACGGTTCGGCAACCGGTTTGGGACTGGCGGATTTCATGTTGGGGAAACCCAGCCAATTGATCACTGGTAGAACCAATCCGCATCACGTGAAGGGGTTTACAGTTGGGTTGTACGCGGTGGACACATGGAAGGTGTTGCCGAAGCTCACGCTGAACTATGGTCTGCGCTGGCAGCCCTCAATACCACAAAATGTGGAGGACGTTTACAATTTCGATTACGCCAGGTTTCAACAAGGTATCAAGAGCAACGTTTTCCTGAATGCGCCTGCCGGCCTTTACTACCGTGGCGATCCCGGATTTCCCGATGACGGCATCAACGCCCGGTGGCTGCAGTTCGGACCGCACATGGGGCTGGCCTGGGATGTGAGCGGGAATGGCCGCACGTCGGTCCGAGCATCTTATGGGCTCAGCTATGTGCCTGTCCCCGGCGACTTCCGAGAACGCTATTCAGGCACAGGACCATGGGGAGGCCGAGTCACGCTGACCAGCCCCGTGGGCGGTTTGGAGAATCCATATCTGGGCGTTCCCGGTGGGGATATCTTCCCGTACTCGTTGGATAAAAATGCGCCATACGCACCCTACGGCTGGATTTATAGCCAGCCCTACGACATGCCGACACCCTACCAACAATCATGGAACCTCAGCATTCAACGTCAGATTGGGAAGGATTGGCTCCTGTCCACGAGCTATCTGGGAAGCAACATGATTCACCTATGGGGGAATCAGTCCCTCAATCCTGCCATCTACACTCCGGGCGGTCCTTGCACCATCAACGGTGTGAGCTATAACCCCTGCTCTTCGCTCGGCAACACCGACGCGCGCCGCGTGTTCGGTTTTCAGAGGCCTGCAGACGCCGCGAAGATCGGATACGTTGCGATGGCGGATTTCGGAGGCATTCAAAAATATAACGGCCTGTTGCTTTCGGTAGAGCGCCGGGCGGCGAAGGGTGTAACCGTCAGCAGCAACTACACCTGGTCGCATTGCATCGGTCCCTATGTGACGCTCTATGACGCGCGGGCCCTTTGGCCGTACGAGACCTATACCAATCTCAATAACCGGGATGCGGATCGCGGCAATTGCGATTCCGACCGGCGGCACATTTTCAACCTTACGACCGTCGCCGAAACGCCGCAGTTTTCCAACAAGACGATACGTGTTATGGCGACCGGGTGGAGGCTGTCGGTAATCTACAGAGTCTCATCCGGGTGGCCGCTGAATGGCGGTGCCGCCGGGGGCGGCGGCAGCGGTATCGAAGCCGGCTCGGATCGAGCACTCACCGGCATTAATCACCAACGGGCGAATCAGATCACCGGCAATCCGTACGGCGATCGGTCCGGACGCCCGCTGACACTATATCTCAACCCCGCAGCTTTCGCTCTGCCGGATACGGGTACGACCGGTAATATCGGCCGCAACAGTATTCAAGGTCCGGGAACCTGGTCTTTCGACGTGGGCCTATCGCGAGTCTTCCGTTTCAAGGAAAGCCAAAGATTGGAACTTCGCGCCGAGGCTTACAACGTCTTGAATAGTTTCCGGCCGGGTTGTCCTTCAGGTACGACCGGCACAGTCGGCCGCAACAGTATTCAAGGTCCGGGAACCTGGTCTTTCGACGTGGGCCTATCGCGAGTCTTCCGTTTCAAGGAAAGCCAAAGATTGGAACTTCGCGCCGAGGCTTACAACGTCTTGAATAGTTTCCGGCCGGGTTGTCCTTCAGGTACGACCGGCACAGGTGGCGGTTGTCCGCTGGGTGGTGTGAATGCGATCTTCAGCAGCAACGTCTTCGGCCAAATCCGCAATTCCCTGGATCCGCGGATTATGCAGTTCGCCTTGAAGTACCTGTTTTGAGCAATTTCGGATGAAAGGGATTTTTGTGCACCGTCTACCTTGAACGTTTCAGATCAGATACTTCGTGCGGGCGCCATCTGTCGAGCCATCCTTGATCCCGAGTTCCGGTGCGCCCGCGGGGGAAGGCGCTGATTCCGTTGACGGCGCGTTCACTTCGTGCTGAACGCGTAGATGAGTCCAACTGTGAACGTGTCCTGGTGGTCCTTGAAAGTACTCGTGTTCTTCACAAAGAACGGAATGTCGGAGTAATCGTGCCGGTATTCGAGCCGCGCGATGACGCCGTCTTTGTGTTTGAGTTCGCCGGTGATCGTGAATTCCTTAATCTTCTGCGCCGCTCCGCTGGTAAAACCATGCTCGTCGTCGTAATACTCCCAGCGTGGCGCGAGTGCGAACCAATCATTGGCTTGGAACTTCGCGTCTCCAGCGACGCCTTGCCACCGGACTTTGGCTCCGCTTTCCTTATCCTGACCATAGTCGTAATTTCCGGCCAGGCTTATCTTTGGCGTGATGTTGTAAGTAGCGACCGTGTCGGACACGTCACGCCATTCCGTCGTGTTGGGTACTTGCGGTCCGCCAATATAGGTTTCCGTGACTGCAAGCGCAGAGGTGGGCTTCACTATCACCTGGCCAATGACCGTCTTTTTGTCAATGGTGGCCACCGAATTATTCCAACCGTTGACGACAAAGCCCGCCAATGCAATCTTGTCGTTCACATTGTACGTAGCGCGCACACCCATGTGGTAAAACGGAATGGCCATTGTGAACAACAGCGACCGCGAATAGTTCCAATTATTTTTAGTCTTGATGACCTCAAAACCGAGCGGGGTTACGAATTTGCCGAAATCGATCTGAAGGCCCTTGCCCACATCCGCCTGATAGCTAAGATACGCCTGACCAATGTTACGGAAGACGTGGGGACCGGACGGCTCGCTCGAATTGACAATATCCTGCGTCGGACCGTAGTCGAGATCGAGCCGGAATCCGCCGCGGCTATCCGCGGTAGGTTTCTTTTCCAGGGACAGCTCGGCCAGATTCAGGCTGAAGGAGTTGTGTTGGACATCGAACGTGCGTTCCGGTCCGGCCTTCCGTGTCGCGGGGGTGTTGAAGTTGTATCCGTAATACCCGTCGACAAAGCCCGATAGCTCGGTGTTTCGGAAGAAGTCCAGCACCTTGGAATCGCTACTTTGCGTCGTTTGGCCGCCACTTTGTTGAGCCAGAGCTGGTGTAGCAAGGTACGCCGAGAACAAAGCAGCTCCGAGAATCGCTCCAACGCAATGTCGGAGTATCCGAGAATAATTGCTCTTCACGTGTGAATCTCCTTGGAGGTTTTCAATTATGGCTAAAGACGGCAATGCAACCTGTATCGGGAAGTCCAAATTGAAGGCATACCGACGCCGTTCGCACGGCAGCAGGCGCCGCCACTGCAGCAAAGATGTGATTATTGCCCTCAAACGCCGAGACATTTCTGATTCCTGGAGCCGGCACGTTCTGAAGCCACGTGCTCGTGTCCCCGCTGATAACCCCGAGGACCGTCTGGCCGGTGCTATCGGTCGAGGTTACGTAGTATTGATTGTCCCGGGCGTTGTACCAAACCTCATCGCCACCACCGACCTGCGTGATCATATTGATGACGTGGCCATCGATGGCATTCATGATGTAGGGCCTGCCACACGCCGACACCAGCATGCGCTGAAATGGGCCGAGTATTATGCCATTCATGCCACTGGTACAGTTGGGTATCCTATATTTCTTTGTTACCCTCATGCTCCTGGGATCGACGACAGCAACATATGGCGGAGATGCAGGCACAGTGACAAGAAACCGGTGAAGTTGGGTATCCCACCATGGCTGTTCCAAGCCTGAAGCGTCGGACAATTTAATTTGACCAAGAACGCTGTACGTGTCTGCAGAAACGAACGTCATGTGCGGGGGGACGGAGGCATTATTTGCGACCAAGACAACGCGTTCGATTGGATCGTATCCGAGTTCGTCGGCACGTCCATCGGTCGGACCACCCACGCTGATCGTGTGAGTGATTTGTGGCGGACTCAGGTTCAGATCTACCGCCTGCAACAAGCTATTGCCATCGCCCACAAACATGATGTTGTCTGGCGTGACGAGGACACCGTTAGGCCCGGGACCGTTTGTGACTCCGGGAGCGCCGGTCGCCCCCACAAACCCGGTTACCCGGGTCACAAACATATCGTTGACGGCATCAAATATATCGATGGCCCTGTTCGTTCGATCCGTAAGAAACAACCTTCCGCTTGGCTGATCGACCCAAAGAATGTCTGAACTCGCAAAGCCACCAGGAACAGCCATCGCGCCGATGAGATTGACGGGTCCGGCGGGAGGATCCGAATGAGTCAGCGCAGAAATTCCGGCCGGCTGAACTTCGATCGGCTGAATTAGGATCGGTTCAACTTCGATCGGCTTTAAACGCTCTTGCGCACCAACAACCAGCGTCAAAGACCCAAGCACTACCAAAGCTAAAAGAAACTTGCGTCTCGATTGCATAGTACGTCTCTCCGTCGGATGAATTTTCGGGTTGAAGCTCAAGAATGGAACACACGCTTCTACACCGGTCTTAGTACTCAAGTCCAGGGTTTCCCATCGAAACGGAACCCGCTCCGGCGGCCGGAAGTGTGTTACTGACTGTTTTTCCCTGTGGAGTTCGTCACCTTATATGGATATCCCGGCGGGCCGTTCACATAGAGCGCGGCAAACGTCGTGATCTTATCCATGTCGGGATACAATACGCTAATGGCCGGTGCATCTCGGCTCCCACGCGGCGCGAACCACACGGCCCCGTCTTTCGTGAGTTGTATCTTCGGCGTGTCGGCAGCGAACTGCGGTTTCGGATAGAACGTGAACGTCTGGTCTTTCGGATTGAACTTACCGATCATCGCGCCTCGATCAGCCGTTGGCGAGTCGGCGAACCAGATATTGCCTTCGAGGTCTTGAGAGACGTCGTACGGCTGCGCGTTCTGCTCGGGAATGGTGTATTCGGTTATCCGGCTGGTGGTCTGGTCCAGTTTGGCCAGCTTGCCGGGACGCTTGCCGGCGGCCCAGATGCCCCACCAAATGTTGTTCTGATAATCCACATTCGGACGCCGAGTCTGGCCGGGGTATGTCGGTGGCGTAAATTCGGTCCACGTGTTGGTGTGTGTGTCGAACCTTACGATTTTCCCACTACCCCAATCGGCTATCCAAAGGTTGTCGTTCCGGTCCGCCACAATGCCGTACGGAATGGCGTTGGTGCTTGGCATGGGAAACACGGTTACTTTTCCTGTCTCTCTCTCGTACTTGCTCAGCGCACCGCCCATGATCCATCCCATGTAAAGATTCAGCTTCGAGTCGAAGGCTTGGGACTGCATCCACTTGATCCCATTCCTGACAACGTCGGTGGGATCCATGTCGACGTTGACATCCCACTTCTCGGTCTTCGGGTTGAAGCCGAGCAGGTAGCTTCGCACTCCTCCCTCGGCGTGCTCCGGCATCCAAATCATGCCGTCCGGGGAGATCAGCACCTCGTGGACGTCGCTCTTGG
>QHXC01000444.1:0-2202 GCA_003222815.1 Acidobacteriota bacterium
CACAAACTTTCGGAAATCACCACGGACGACGCAGACCGGGCGTACACGCCGGGCGGGCCGATGCCGAAAGAATTCAGGGGCCATCTGACGCTGAACTTCTCGAACGACGGCTTGGTCTACGCTGCCGATCGGAATGCGAACCGCATCCACGTTACCGATAAGCAAGGGAACTTCAAAAGAGAATTCAAACTCGCCGAGTACACGGGCGTCGGCGGTTCCACCGGAGGCGTGGCCTTCTCACCCGATAAGTCGCAACGGTTTTTGTTTATTTCCGATCTGACCAATAACCACATCTGGTTCCTGAATCGTGACGACGGCAAGATTGCCGGCACGCTTGGCAGCATGGGTGACAACGGCGGCCAGTTCTTCGGGCTCCACATGATCGCCGTGGACTCTCGAGGCATCATCTATACCGGTGAGGTATTCACCGGACAACGAGTGCAGCGGTTTGTTCCTGCCCGCTAGTTAAAGGAGGAGAGTCATGCGCAAGAATTTGAGTTTGATGGCAATAGCCGCCATTGTGTTGACGTGGAGTCTTGTTCAGGGACAGTCACCTCAACAGCCGAGGTTCGCAGCCGTGCCCGGCGAGAAAGGAGGCCAGGACATTTTCGGAGCGTATGAAGTCGTGCCGAACTGGCCGAAGCCGATCTCTAGCTTGCCCGGCAACGAAAAGTGGACGTGGGGTGCGGGACAGGGGGTCTTTGCCGAGAGTCCGAATCGCGTTTTTATCCTGCAGCGCGGTGAGCTGCCGAACCTTCAGCGGCCGAAAACGATCCAGCTTCCTCAGCTCGGACCGAACATCGAGTTCCCGATCGGACGGCTGCCGTGGCGCGATGCAACATCGACCAGCCCTCCGGGAGCGCTTTTCGCATCGGATGGAAAGTCGCCGGGCGATGATCTGGATGTTGGGAAGCCTGGCGTCGATTACCAATGGTCGCACATCATCAGTGTCGTGGATGCGAACGGAAACTTCATCGAAGACTGGAGCCAATGGGACAAGATGTTCCGGCGTCCTCACAGCGTCTTTGAAAGCCCTTATGATCCGCAGAAGAATGTCTGGATCGTCGATGACTACAGGCATGCCATCTTCAAGTTCTCAAATGATGGAAAGCGCCTGCTGCAGACGATCGGCACGCCGAACGTACCGGGCCAGGATGACAAGCACTTCTATCGTCCAACGTTCATGGCGTGGCTGCCGGATGGCTCTTTTTTCGTCGCCGATGGATACGTCAACACTCGCGTGGTGAAGTTTGACAAGGATGGCAAGTACCTGATGGCCTGGGGACAGAAGGGTGACAACGGCAAGGAAAAGCGGCCGGGCTACTTCAATAGTGTCCATGGCGTGGCTGTCGATCCGCAGACGCGCCGCGTTTTCGTGAACGACCGCGGCAACCGCCGCATCCAGGTGTTTGACGAGAACGGCAAATACCTTGATGAGTGGAGCGTGGGCCAGGCGCCATCGGACATTCATCTGATTTACATGGACGGTTCCCGATATCTTTGGGCCTTCGACCGCGCCTCGTCGAAGATGGTCAAGTACGATTTGAATGGCAACTTCATGTATGCCTGGGGGACGTGGGGGAATTTTCCAGGTGGATTCTGGGGCGTGCACGGAATGAGCGTCGACTCTGAAGGCAACTTGTACGTCGCCGAAGTCGATAACGGAGGCGTGCAAAAGTATCGGCCTCGCGCCGGCGCGAATCCCGCATTCCTCTTGACCAAACCGGCGGTCGCGGTGAGTGGAACCAAGTAACAGATCAAACCGTACTGGTATCCGTATTCGAAGTACAACAGAATTGTGAAGGCCAACATCATGAAAACCTATCCCAACTACGTAAACAACGAGTGGGTGAGTTCGAAGAAAACCCGCGAAGTCATTAACCCATTTAATGGGGAGACCATCGCGGTTGTGCCGGAGGCAAGCAAGAAAGATGTGGACGAAGCGATCGGTGTGGCGCGCCAGGCATTCGATCGAGGCCCGTGGAAAGAGACCGCCGCCCAGCAGCGCGGGCGCATTCTATTCGCAATGGCGGACATCGTCCGGAAGAATGCTGCGATGCTGGCCGAACTGGAGACGCTCAACAGCGGCAAGCCCATCGTCGAAAGCGAATTCGACATGAACGACACCGCAAGCTGCTTTGAGTACTACGGCGGGCTTGCGACGAAGATTCACGGCGAAACGCTTCCAGTTCCCGACAACGC
>QHXC01000444.1:2255-7286 GCA_003222815.1 Acidobacteriota bacterium
CGCCACTGACCACGCTTGAATTCGCACGGCTGGTGCAGGAAGGAATTTCGGATCTGCCGCCGGGAGTACTCAACGTTGTTACCGGAGACGGACCCATAGCCGGCCGCGCCATCGTTGAGTCGATGCAGGTCGATAAGGTAGCGTTCACCGGCGGTACCGAGACAGGACGCGAGGTTCTCCGCGGCGTCGCCGATTCGAATCTTAAAAAAGTCTCTCTAGAGCTTGGCGGCAAATCGCCGAACATCTTTTTTTCGGACGCGGATCTTGAAGCCGCAACCGACGGCGCCCTCTTCGGCATTTTCATCAATCAAGGCGAAGTCTGTTCCGCCGGCTCCCGCATTCTCATTCAGCAGGATCTCTTCAAGAAACTTGTCGGACGGATGAAAGAGATGATGCCGAAAATCCGTCTCGGCAATCCGATGAGCCGCGAGACGAAGATGGGACCACTTGTTAGCAAGGAGCACCTGGAAAAGGTGGAAGGCTACATTGACATCGGACGCAAAGAAGCAAGGCTCGTCGCGGGTGGCCGCCGGCCGTCATCGGAGGAACTGAAGAATGGGTACTTCGTCGAGCCCACCATCTTCGAGGCGGACAACGAGGCCCGAATCGCCCGCGAGGAAATCTTCGGGCCCGTGGTGGCCTGCATTCCATTCAAGGATGAGGAGGAAGCGCTCCAAATCGCCAACGACACCCCATATGGTCTTGCCGCCGCGGTCTGGTCGCGCGATATCTTCCGATGCCTGCGCGTGGTCAAGAGTTTGCGGGCGGGCATCGTGTGGGTGAACACAATGCAGCCGTGCTATGTCGAATCGCCCTGGGGCGGATACAAGCAAAGCGGCCACGGACGAGAATTAAGCCTGCACGGCGTCGAAGAGTTTCTTGAGACCAAGCAAGTCCATATCAATCTCAGCGAGCGGCCTATCGGATGGTACTGAGCAGAACCGGGCCGCGCTTCGCGGTTCTCGGCGGCGCGGGCGCGATCGGCCGTATCATCGTTCGCGATCTCTTCGAATCGAGTTCGAAGTATTCAATCCTGATCGCGGATTTCGATGGCGAATCAGCCCGCAGTCTGGCAAGGAGCTACCGCAGCGGACGCGTCTCATACACACGCGCGGACGCCAGGAATCCATCCAGCCTTGCCGCAGTTCTTCGCGGATATTCGGTTGTCATCAACTGCACTCGTCACCAATTCAATCTCAATGTGATGAGAGCCGCGCTCCAGGCGCGAGTCGCATATCTTGATCTCGGAGGACTGTTTGTCTGGACGTGCCGCCAATTGCGGCTCAGGAGGCGTTTTGCGGAAGCAGGGATAACGGCGGTGATCGGAATGGGCTGCGCGCCCGGCCTGACGAATGTGATGGCTGCCGCTGCGGCGACAAAACTGGAACGAATCGATTCCATCCGCATTCGCGTTGGTGGAATCGACTTCACTCAACGTCGAGGCGATTTTGTGTTTCCTTACTCCGCACAAACGATTATCGAAGAACTGACACTGCCGGCCTGGAAATGGAGCCGCGGGCGATTCGTTCAGGTGAAGCCACGGTCGGGTTGGGAACGCGTGGAGTTTGGTCCACCTGTGGGAGCCGTGTGGGCCGTCACAACGCGCCATAGCGAAATCGCTACCCTCCCGATCCGTTTCAAGAGCCAAGGCCTTCAGTTCGCGGACTTCAAGGTGGGCTTCGAACGCGCGTTCGTTCGGGAAATCATGAAGCGTCTTCGCGCCGGCTGGACGGTTCGGGAGTTCCAGGCCCTGCCCGCGCCAAGAGAGGCGCCCAATGATTGTGAAATCGTGCGGGTCATTGTTTGCAGCGTTGGCCGAAAGATTACGCTCGATTGTCACGCACGGTCGAAGCCCAAGTGGCGGGCGAGCGCCAGCGACGTGGATACTGCCTGCCCCGCGTCGATTGTGGCTCAAATGCTCGCCGGCGGCTTAATCCACAAACCAGGAGTTTGGGCCCCCGAAGACGTTGTCCCCACTCAAAGTTTCTTCGACGAGTGCCGGCGAAGAGAGATGACCTTTAGCGAAATAAGCCAATTGCGGCAATCAGTGGAAACGGCTGACCACAGCTAAGGAACGGGGCGGGTCCATTCGACCGGGGATCAGATGCAAAATGGGAACCGCGTTTACGATTCGTGACCTGCCGCTCGAGTCAAGCGTCTCTTGTCGGCTTATACGGCCATTCGAAACCGCGTTTGAAATTCGCAGAAAAACAGCTCCGCTTCCTTCTCAGCTCGCCTTTTGACGTAACCGTATCGGTATTGGAGCACGTCGATCAGCCTCGACCTGTCGGTGCAGCACTGATCCACGTCAGCCGCGGTCAGATGTTCCCAACGGCTCATGATTTCGCCTCGGAGAAGATGAAGGGGATCCTTGTTCGCATGCGCCATAAACGATTCCTCATGCAGGTCTCGGAAGTCAGCCGACTTTGCAGGCAGGCGAGGCAATTTCAGTATGAAACTACCCTTTGACCGAACGCAACATTTTCCATACTGCTGAACATCTGCACGAATGGTAGTTAAGAAGTCCGGTTTCCCGGATCAGTTCTTCCGTTTTATGAATTTATTTCACCAGGGCTGTCGGCAAGCTACTGAATACGTTGGCTGTGGCTTTGGTCACCTGGGTGCTAAAAAAGAAAAGACAGCAGCCGTGCTCGGTCTCGGTAGTGGGGGGATCCGCTGTAGTCCACCGCAAGATTGGAATAACGCGGGTGGGAAGGCAGGATGGTGGAGGTTGAGATTTCGGTTGGGCAAAAACGCCGGCAGGTTGGCCGGCGTTTTTGCTTTTTGGGAGATTGCCAACCAAACGTAATGTGGAAAGGAGAATTAGCGAACTGTTAGGACTTCGAGCAACAGGTTTACAAACAGGGCGATGTCGAAAGCGATCAGGAAGAGTGTCGCTATCCCAAATTCATTGCCGCTGCGCGAGAAAATGTTGGCGGTTTTCCAATAAACGTCTTCGGCATTCTTGATCAGAAGATATTCGGCGACCATACGGTCATAGGTGGGCGCCGGAATGGAAAGCTGAAGGCAGGCGTAAGCAACGCAACGGCCGGAGAAGCAATCTCGGATCTCGGTCTGAGAGTAGGGTGAGATCACATACGTTCCCCGTTTTCCGGGCAGCTGGATGACTCCCTTTTCCTCGAGTTCTGACCATGCGCTTTCAGGCAGGATGGTGCGCAACAACTGATGTGCTTTGTCCTTGGCGCGCTCGTAATCGTCTTGCGTGGGATGCGAAAACACATCGGCCCGCTGCAGTGGAAAATTTTCCTGAATCCGCGTGGCCATGAGCATTTACCCAATCTTTCTCAGGTGAACCGAAGCCGCGTGGCGATTACAGGCCGCCTTGGACTCTGGGAATCAATAAGATTTCCGCATGCGGGTCGAATTCGCGAATCAGAACGTCGCGTTTGTCCGATATATCAGCCGCGAACCAACCCTGAGCCACCTTATCGTTGAACTCTTTTTCGATCTCGACGAGACGCTGTGGGCTCACGGTGTCCGTATCCCATTCGGCAAGAGTCTTGTCTCCGCCGGCACAAATCATTCGAAGTTTCTTTAATGCCATGGTTTGTCCCTTTCCCTCTCCCTCGAGCCGGTTCTCTTCATCGAGGCTTACGCAAACCACCGTTGCAATTATGCTACCGGAGCAAGAGTCTAGTGAGTCGAGACAGTTCAAAGGGTTTGTCCAGCGAGAGTAATCCCCTAAGACGGGGAGAAAAAGGGCGGCTAGCCCTTCACGGGTTCTTTGAAGCAATCCGGGAGGAAATGCATTACCAACCGTGCCGACCTGGAACCTCGCTTCAAATACGGCGGGCGTGGAAACCCCGGACAGCGTTCCAGTGCTTTCCGGTAACAATCCTCCTCGGCCTCGTGGATCGTCCTTCCTTGCGATCTCACCACGATGACAGATTTCGCAGGGTTACCGTCTCTGGCCATTTTCAGCAGACAATCGTATCGGTTGTACTTTCGCGATAACTCCACATAGAAATAATCGCCATTTGGAAAAGTTCGGACGGGATGAGAGATGACAACTACATCTTTAGCAAGGCGCGCCATAATACCTCCCTCCTTGCAAAAGGTTGGGATTGGACCATATCGAATGGATGTTTGTAAATAGGCGTGAAACCCCCGCCAGACGTGGGTCTTGGCGGTCTCCCCGATCAAACCAGCGTCACTTGTGGCCGGAAGCTTCGACGTTCTGTTACGATAGCTGTGGCATTACTGTTTAACGCGACAATCTCATGAAACACGCGGCTCAGTTGCGTTTGGCCATGGCCCAAATAAATGTCGTTGTCGGCGACATTGATGGAAATGCACAAAAGGTTGTGGAGTGGATCGATCGTGCCCGCGATATGGATGCGGACATCGTCACTTTTCCGGAGCTGGCACTCACGGGTTATCCACCTGAGGATCTGCTGCTCAAACCTCAATTTATCGATTCCAATCTCTCAGCTCTCGAAACAGTCATCAGTCGAACGCACGACATCACGGCCATCATCGGGTTCGTCGATTGGCAGGATGACATCTTCAATGCTGCCGCCGTTGCCCAGAATGGGAAGATCGTCACGACCTACCACAAGATGTACCTGCCAAACTACGGCGTGTTCGACGAGTTTCGGTACTTCCAGCCGGGCAACCGGTGCCCGGTCCTCCAGATAGGTGACGCCACCGTGGGCGTCAGTATCTGTGAGGATATCTGGTATCCCGATGGCCCGGTATTCCTCCAAGCCCTCTCGGGTGGAGCCGAACTGATCATTAATATTTCGTCCTCGCCATACCACGCGGGGAAACGGCGGTGGCGCGAGCGTATGCTGGCAACTCGAGCGGCCGACAATACGGTCATTGTGGCGTACAACAACCTTGTCGGCGGCCAGGACGAGTTGGTCTTCGACGGGGACAGCCTCGTTTTCGATGAGAACGGCGATATCATCGTGCGCGGCAGACAGTTCGAAGAGGACCTCATCGTTGTCGACCTCGATGTCGAATCCGTTTTTCGAAAAAGACTGCATGATCCCCGCCGGCGCCAGCAGA
>QHXC01000270.1 GCA_003222815.1 Acidobacteriota bacterium
GAACGCAAGCGGGTTCCGCGTCGCCTGTGGAGGCGAGGGTGGTCCATCCGGCCGGCTCATGCGCTCTAATTCGATCCAGCGGCGGGTGCCTTCCGGATTCGCTGCACGGTATGAAGGTCCCAGTTCACGCAATTCGGGAGGCAGCGCGTCAAGCTGTGGAGACCTGATCCTTCGGCCCAGTTCGAGGTAATCTTCGTCCTGCAACCCCCCTAGGGCGCCATTCGCAATCACGACACTTCGCAGGCGCTGCGGGAACGACACCGCGTAGTCCAGTGATACGGACCCGCCGGCTGCCGTAGCCACCAGGTGGAAGCGATCAATGCTCAGGTAGCCCATTAACGCCTGAAGATCGTCAGCGGCAGTGCCGGGCTGAGGGCCTGTCGAGTCGATTACGGAGCGGCCCCAACCCCGCCGGTCGTACGCGATGAAGCGGTAGCCTGCCGCAGTGAACGCTGGAATCTGGTGCTCCCAAACCTGGCTGCTGCCAGTTGCTGCATGCATGAAAACAACCGGAACTCCGCTGCCGCCAGTGTCTTTGTACCAGATGCGTACACCGGGAAGTTCGGCATATCCCTCGCGTGCCGTGGCCCCTTGTGGAGCCTGCGCTACGGCTGCCGCCCCTCTTCCGGAGACCATACACGCTGCGCAAATCACCCCTGCAATGATACCAACCCGCTTCATGGAAGGACCTCAGCCCGTACGATACAATGCGCCGCCATAATGTGCACGTAGCCGTTTGTTTTATAGCGAAAGAACTACGAGCTTATCCTCGCCAATTGAGCATCCGTGCATTCCTTTATGATTGTGAGAAAGCGATTGAGGTTGTCCTTGTTCACTAACGGATGAGGATCTCCTGGCTTGCGATATTTCAACGCGTGGATCTTCTCCAGTGCGTTGTCATAGAAAGGGTGGATTGTCAGATACGTGTCCGCGCCAGCCTTTGCTGCGATTTCCTGAAATCGCGCTGTCGATGCGCTCCAGGTTTTGAATGTCTCCTCCCAGTTCTTGTAATACCGGACTCCATAACGTGTCAAACTGGGGTTGATGCCGCCCCAGACGGCACCGACATGCCGTTCGTTTCCATCCTTCAGCGGAACCAGCGTTGAAATCGTAGCGGGGGTATGGCCCGGCGTAATGTAGAGCGTCAGAGTGGTATCACCGAGCGTCACTTTCATACCGTCGGTGGCGACCATGTCTTTTTTCGGCTTCAACTCCACAGGTTCATTGCTCTTCGCCATTGCAGTCCAGTCCGCTTCGGACATGATGATGCGCGAATGGTACGTGTCCTGAATGTACTTCGCCCCGAAATAGCGGTCTCCGTGAGTATGACTCAGGATGACATACTTGATCTGTGTCGGGTCCTCACCGAGTTTCTTCAACCCATCGGTGATCAACTCTTTGGCGCTGTAATCGTAGCCAGTGTCGATCAGGATGATTCCCTCCGATGTCTTCACGGCCCAGGTCGAGTCTCCCGATATCTTGGGAACACTGTAGGCGTCGCCATGGCTGCCGAGCCAGTACAAGTTGTCGAAAACTTTTGCGGGCTCTGAGTACCACTCGGAACGCGGCGGAACTTTTCGCGTGGCGAGTAATGGTCCAGTCTGGCCTCCGTCCGTTGGTTTTGGTTCGACTGGCCCTTGCTCCGACATGGCCGGGGCGCAAACCGTCTCGTACAAATTCGTGAGGGGATGCCCGGGCCGGTATGCCGCGGCTTTGGCTCTGTCAAGATGGACCTGGGCTGCCGCTTTTGAGCCTTGAGCGTTCGCCACATTCAAAATCCCACTCGCCAAGAGCAGCATGCTGCAGAACAGAGATACCAAATAACGCTTCATCGCATTGACTCCTTTGATTTTGATCAGCCGTTTTACTTTGCCGTGCAGGGCACGGGCTTCCAGGCCGAACCATCAGAAAGCTTCCTGAAGTGTGTGCTCGTCGCGAACGGCTGGGTCAGGTACTGCGGATCGTCCACGATATTCGTCACGACCAGCCATGGACCACCTGCAGCCTCTGAAAGAACGTTGAAGTATTCGGTCACGACGGCGTCCGCGCTGTACGGAACGCCGTTCTTGCGCAAGTATCCGGCGCGCATGTGGTTCGTCACCGCCTTCAACGTAGTGCCTTGCCGGCCGCGTCCAGGAATCATCCAGCGAGCCACAGAATGCCCCTGCCACGTCGGCTCGCCGGCCGGCGGCTGCGAAGCGCCGAAGTGGAGCAGACGAGTCTGCGTTCCGGCTTCTGTCTCGATACGTAGCGTGTTCGGATCTTGCCATGTGATGTGAATACGCCCAGGCACCCGCATGACGGCGGCTGCACCATACGACTTGCATTGCAGGCCGGCGGCTGTGTCCTTATCGGGATCCCAGGTGTCGCCGGCCTTGCGGCCCTCCGCGTTCAAAGGCAAGGTCTGGTAATCGCCTTTTCGCGGAGTGACCATGCGCAACAGCCAGTCTTCATTGACATAGGATTCCCAGTAGCCCGTGAGATCGATGGGGGCGGCCGCCTGTGCCGCCGGTGGCGGTCCGGCTGGGGGGCCACCTCTCTGAGCGAGGACGGTAGACGGTACCAGGAGTAAGAATGCTAACAGCGTGCCTGCGAACATCGATGTCTACTCGACGACCTGCCCAGGCGCGCTGCCCCATGTCCATCCATCAGCCGGCCGCTTGATGGTCTTCAACAGCGCCCTCGTGGAGTCCGCGCTGCTCCGTGCCGGGTTGGCGGTGACGATGATGCTGTCTCCGGCTTTCAGCGTGTCTTTGACCACACCCTGTGTGGTCAACTGGCCGGCGCCGCCCCATTCCAGAGACCACCTTGTTATCTCACCAGTGCTGTCAGGAGCGTCTACTTGAAGAAACGAATGCGGATTGCGGAACAAGAGTTGCGCAACCTTTCCTTTAATGGTCACGATCTTGTTGCTCTGGTAGGTCGCCGGAAACGAATGGTGGGCGTAAGCCGTGACGGCAAGCAGCAGCGCGCCCGCGATCAAAACGGCGATCAATCGGCTTCTCATGGTTACTTCCCCTTTTTCTGACTGAGGCTTTTATACGCCGCCTCAATAAACATGTCGGTTGTCCAGGAACCCGTCTTGCTTCCGTAACGATTATCCCAACCCTGGGTCGGTCTGGCGGCCTTCACCTGATTCAGCGTCAAGCCCCGATGGATGCCGTCCTGAATGCGGTCGCGGACAATCGTGAGCATATCCCGGTAGAAGGCGATGTCCGTCAGGTCACCGATTCGCCCATGACCGGGAACGATCATGGTGCCGCCTTCGCTCTTGAAATCCAAAAGCCCGGTCTGAAGAATGAGATTCAAACCGTCGATGACCCCTTGAAAGCTGCCGCCTTTTTCGAGATCGATGACGGGCCAGCCCGTGGTCGAAAAAATGTCGCCCGTCGCAATCACATCGGAGTAGCGGAACCAGACGACGCTGTCGCCGTCCGTATGGGCGTTCGGTATGTGAATGAGCTGAACGCCCTCGCCGTTGAAGAACCGGCCGGTGTGGGTTGTTCTGCCCCGGAATGTATCTGTGGGCCATGCCTCAGACGGTCGTGGAGGTTTCGTCTGACCCGCAGGCGGTTCGCTCATCCTGGCAAGCACATTCTCGTGTGCCATGATGTGTTCCCCTCCATTGCCTCCGCCTCCGCCCGCCGTAATGAATTCGGCTGCCGCCTGGATCTTTTCGTTACCGCCTGTGTTCGCAGAAAGGGCGTCCGTGTTGATGATGATGCGAATGGGAATGGGTGGAGAACCTGGAGTCGGATCGATTCCGGCGCCAAGCTTCTTTACAACCTCGAGGACCTTGCCGGCCATTGCGGCCTCGCCGGTGTTCACCAGCAGGATGCCATCCGGACCCACGGATGCCGTGATGTTTCCACCCGCGCCAAAGATGGCGTACACGTTCCCATGCACCGGCTCGACACTGAGTTCGGCTGTAGAGGCGGTCCTGGCTCGCAGAACCATCTCTCGACTCGACGAAGGAGCGTACGGATGCTCGATCTGATGCGGCATGCCCTGAGCGAAGGTCCGCCCTGCTAAACCGCCCGCCACAAAAAAACCAACGGCAGTCAATGCCAGAGCCGGCCGGGCGAACCGCACGGTCCTGGAACTCGACACGACTGTGCTCTTCATTTGGCCACCGCTGGTTTCATCGTCTTCATCTTTTCCCGGTAATCCGGACGCGTTGTTTCCGGTCCGCCGCGGGTCGCCTCAATGGGAAGCCCATTCTCAATTGCAAACTCGTCGATGTACGGGTTCTGCCCCGGCAAAAAATGTGGCACGAAACCGTACTGTCCTTCGCCACCGGCGCGCGTTTCTTCCTCGGACACGACACAGGGAGCGGCGTCCACCCGGCCGTACGGGTCCAATTTGAACTCCGTGGTCCAGATCCACGGCTCCGCCAGATAAACCGGATCATTGATGATCGTCACCCACGTCAGGTAACCGTCATCCCTTCGCATGAGGTAGTCGTTAAATGTTCGCTCGTCGCTGATGGGCACGCCGTTGCGCCGAACGTAACCTTCTTTGAGGTGAGTTGTTGTGACCTTGAGAATGTCGCCGATCCATTCTCCGGTTGAGAAGCCTGACCAGGTGTGGGGCGCGTTCGGCCCGGGATGCGGGCGTCCGTCCATATAAATGACTCGGTCCGAGGAATCCCTCTCGTTGGCGATGTGCCACTCTTTGACTTCTCGCGTGATGTCGTCCCACACCGCCCAGATTTGTTCGTGCTGAGGAGATCGCACGGCGTAGTCGGCACTGTGTGGCCGGCACCGCCACTCCGGCAGTCCCTGAATCGAGG
>QHXC01000271.1 GCA_003222815.1 Acidobacteriota bacterium
ATATCGGCCTCCTTTTAACACGGAGAATTGTACAGTTAGAAGTGGACAGTTAAGGGTCCGACCCAACACGTATCAGTGTCCTGCTCACAAAATTGTAGCCTGACACCCGCCATTTTAGATGAGGTATTTCTCAAACAGCCGGTGGGCCGGCTGATTTCTCAAACGACCGTTTGGTTGATGCTGAGGCTGGACGCTCGGTTATCATTGAACAAATCTTGCGGAAATTTCGTAGACTGATCGCGAATCAATCCTGATCAAGTCGGGGCCATGCGACCAACGCTTACCGCTGTCCTCATCATCTTGTGTGCAGCGATTGCTCTCCATGCCGAGGAGCGTCCGGCTTTCCACATCGCGCGAGCGACAGACCCGCCGAAGGTTGATGGTATTTTGAACGATGAGGCCTGGAACCGGGAGCCGCTGCCACTCGGGGAGTGGGTTTCGTACAACCCGCTTCGCGGCGGCCGCGCGGATCAGCGCACTGAAGTGCGTATCGCCTATGATGACCGCAATATCTATTTCGCGTTCCACTGTTTTGATACCGAACCTGCCAAGATTCGCACGACGATCAGCCGCCGGGATACTGCGTTTAACGATGACTGGATTGCCATGAGCCTGGACTCGGCTGGCACCGGACAGACTGCCTACCACCTGTTCGTCAACCCAAGCGGCGTTCAGATGGATGCGCTGAATACATCGGCATCCGGCGAGCAGTTCGAGGCGGACCTGTTGTGGGACAGCGTAGGAAGAGTGACCGATGATGGCTACGTCGTCGAAATCCGTCTGCCTCTGCAGACCATCCGCTTTTCCGGAGGCGATCAGGTACGGATGGGAATCCTCTTTTTTCGAAAAATCAGCCGGACTGGCGTTTCATACTCCTGGCCCGAAATCCCGCCGGGTGAATGGGTATTCGAAAATCACGCGCACCTCATATTCGACAACCTGAAGCAGCCGCAGTTGATCGAAGTGCTGCCCAGCATCACGTACGGGATCAGCCAGACGCGCGCGGTCCCCGACCGGTGGAATCCTGTGGTCAGCAAGGCCGACGTTGGAGTGAGCGCGAAGTACGGAATCACATCAAACATCACTCTCGATGCGACGATCAATCCCGACTTCAGCCAGGTGGAAAGCGACGCATTTCAGGTTCAGGTCAACCAGCGCTTCCCCATTTTCTATTCCGAGAAGCGTCCTTTTTTTATGGAAGGAATGGGGCTGTTCAACATTGCCGGGACCGGCGGAGACGGCAACATGCGGACCGCCGTTCACACTCGCAGGATCATCAATCCCTTCTGGGGCACCAAGCTCACCGGAACTGCAGGCAAGATGACGTTCGGATTGCTCAATGCATCGGACCAGACGCCGGAAGATATCGGAAATCGGGGAGACATGATCGGCGGAAGAGACAAACTCTTCACGATCAGCAGGGCAACATATTCGCTTGGCAAGTCGGACTACGCCGGCGTCATCGTGGCAGATACGGAACACGCCGGACGCCATAACCGCGTCGAGGGCGGCGACGTGTCGATCAAGTTCTCACCGCCTCAACAGCTTTCTGCAACGTTCCTCGCTTCACAGACCGGCTTCGCTTCGGCCGGCAACACTCATGCCATCGGCTCGCAATTGTCCTACAGCTACAACACACGCCGATTCGGATGGGCCAACCAGGTGGAGCACTACGGCCGCGACTTCCAGATGGATACGGCGTTCTACAATCGCACCGGCTTCACGTCGGGATGGTCCTTCGGCGAGATTAATTTCTATCCGAAGGAGGGCGGCGACTTCTGGTTGAAGCGCGTTCATCCGTTTTATTGGACCAAATGGGGTCACGACCAGGTGCAGAACGGAAGCGAAGACCTTCTAAATCTCGGCATTCGATTCCATTTCACACGGCAGGGTTTCTTGAACATGAATTCCAGCCAGGGGCACGAAGCCTGGATCGGCCGCCGGTTCAGGACCGGAGCCGTCATCAACCTGTCTGGCTCGACCCAGATCTTCCGATGGTTGAGTATCAATGGAAGCTTCATCAGGTCCCGCGACATCTACTACGACGCTGCGAATCCGTTCCAGGGAAAATCCACATCCGGAGGCTTCGGCTTCTCGCTTCAACCTAACCTGCATTTTCAGCAGAACCTGAATTACAGCGGGGTCGGCTTCGATCGGGAATCCAGTGGGGAGCGGATATACACAGTACACATCGTGAACACTGAGACCACATATCAGTTCGACAAGCACTTCCGGTTGCGCCTTCTCGAACAATTCGACAGCTCGCAGCACCGCCTGTTGACCGACTTTCTCGCAATGTACGAAGTCGTGCCCGGCACCGTTTTCCACGCGGGCTACGGATCACTGTACGAGAAGCAGACACCGCAGCCCGGCTCCCTCGTGCCGAATACCTTCGGCGGTGGCTATATGACGGTCAGCCGCGGCCTCTTTTTCAAAGCTTCTTACCTGCACCGGTTTTGAATTTCGGATCGAGAATGCGCGCGGCGTTCAACAAATCCTTCGGTAACGGATCGCCAGCGTCGTAAGAGTGACTTCTCGGGCATGGGCCGATCTTCCGTTCCGAAACGGCCGCGAGTCTGTCGTAGTAATAATTGTACGATCTTGCGAAATCCGGGGAGCGAGGAGAAGCCGCGACAGCAGCGAGATCCGTCAGCGTGCCGATCCAATATGAGGTGACCGGCATGTCCGGGGCTTCCAGATCTTTCTCCATCGCCGCGATCACATCCTGACGGTACGGCGACCTTCGCAGACCAAGCTGCAACCACGCCCTCACTTCTGCCGGCAATTCGCGCCGGTATACGCGAACCATCTCGAGCGCAGCTTCACGAGTTTCGAACAGACTCAGCGCATGCGCCCCGCTACCTGGTCCTTCTCCTATTCCCAGAAAATCCGCAAATGGATCCACGGCTCCGTCAGCAGGATCGGAAAAGAATCGGTTGGTCCGCCTGGTCGCGAGACCGTGAACTTCGTAGCGTCCCGGCGTTGAAGAACTAAAACGAAGTTCCAGGTCAATGGGCTCGCCCATCCGAAAAACCGTCCGGCTGTCCTTCGTTGCTAGAGTGATTCGGCAAAAATAGGCGGGACAAGGGGAAGGATGCATCATGCAACGGTGGGTATGTCTGCTCGTATTGTTTGTGGGGCTTGCCGGCACGTCTTATGGTCAGACCGTGGGAGCAAGCGTCCAGGGAACCATCAGCGATGCCACGGGTGCCGTATTGCCGGGAGCAAGCGTCAGTGTGAAGAATTCGGGAACCGGCGCGACCGTCGAATTCGTGAGCGATGAGCGGGGACGGTATCTGGCGCCGCTGCTTCAGCCGGGTGAATATGAGATTCAAGTGTCGTTGCCTGGATTCCAGTCGGTATCCCGGCGGGGTATCGGGCTGGCAGTTGGTCAGAATGCAGTGGTGGACGTCAAACTGGATGTGGGGCAAGTCAGTAACCAAGTCGAGGTAGTTGCCGACGCGAATCCAATCAACCTCACTTCGGCCGCGGTCAGCGGCCTCGTGAACGACAAGCAGATTCGCGATCTGCCATTGAACGGGCGGTCGTTTCAGCAACTCGCGCTTTCGCAAACGGGAGTCACGGCCGCATTAGCCGCTGGCAACGACGTGGCCGGCGTACTGCTTGGTGTTGAAGCCGTACTCGAATTCCAGGTTCTGACGAACTCGTATTCGGCGGAATTCGGGAGATCGGCAGGTGGTGTGATCAATGCCGTGACGCGATCTGGTGAGAATAGTCTTCACGGATCCGCGTTCGAATTCCTGCGTAATTCGGTCCTTGATGCGAAAGATTTCTTCGATCCGCACAACAGGCCTATCCCTCCTTTTAAGCGAAACCAGTTTGGGGCGACGTTGGGCGGACCGGTTCAACGCGACAAGACATTTTACTTCCTTGCTTATGAGGGGCTCATTGAACGGCTAGGCGTCAGCGGAGCGACATTCGTCCCTGACACGAATGCCCGGCGCGGCATTATTGATGGGCGCACGGTTCCACTGCACTCGCAGATCGGACCTTACTTGGACTTGTTTCCGCTGCCGAACGGCCGAACTTTCTCCGGCGGCATCGGTGAATACCTGTTCTCGCGAAAAGGTAAATCGAATACCGCTGAGCAAAACCCCAATTGCTTATACGCAGGAGAGTACGCGCAATCAGTATGCGACTGCGGAATGGCGCCATACATTTTCGCCGACCTTCCTGCACGAGGTCCGATTCGGCGTTAATCGTTCGACATCTCTGGCCGACAACGTGCGCACCATCAATATACCGCCATCGATGTCGTGGATTCCGGGTGAGAAGTTCGGCTATTTCACAATTAGCGGCGTCGTCACGGAAATGGGTGGTGACTACCGGCTTCCACGTTTTGATCGACTGAACAATATTTCGCTCGGCAACACGGCATTCCTTACGCGCGGCCGTCATGCCCTGCGTTTTGGTTTCGAGGGCCAGCGGATTCACTTCAACCAAAACACCACCAGCCAGCGCGGTGGCATCGTCACGTTCCCCAGCCTTGAGAGATTTCTTGGTGGGACACCCAGCACTGTGGAATTCGTGGTGCCGGGGTTGCTTGATCCGGTGCGTGGATATCGGCAGTGGTTGTTCGCGTTTTTTGCGCAAGATGATGTCCGTGTCAAGTCGAACCTGACGTTGAACCTTGGCTTGCGTTATGAGTTCATCACCGTTCCCACCGAAGTGAACGGCAAAATATCAAACTTGCGCAATGTGACCGATAGTAAAACGACGGTGGGTGATCCATGGCACAACAACCCATCGTTGAAAAATTTTGCGCCGAGAGTGGGACTGGTTTGGGATCCGTTCAAGACAGGAAAGACCTCAGTGCGCGCCGGTTTCGGGTTGTTCTTTGATGAGATCCTGCCGAAGTATTACTTCTTCTCGGGCAGCTTGAATCCGCCATTCACAACCAGAACGTCTCTCACGAATCCGCCGTTCCCGAACGTAGTGGCGAACTTTGATGTGAATACGGTTAAGCCGCAATTGCAGGTTGTGAGTTTTGATCTCAAGACACCGTACATCATGCAGTACAACCTTGGCATTCAGCGGCAACTGCCGTGGAACTGGGACGTCACGATCGGCTATGCCGGCTCACGCGGCAATCACCTGGTCCGTGTGGGCGATATTAATCTGGCGCCATGGATCATCGTGGACGGTAAAAAGGTCTTCCAACCGCAATTGGGGAGGAGGAACCCCAACTTTGTCGGTGTGTGGCAGCGCGTGACCGACGCCCAGTCGTTCTACAATTCGCTTCAGGTGAGTGCGATCAAACGATTCTCGGGTGGTTTCCGCGCGCAAACATCGTACACGTTTTCACGATCCGTTGATGACGCGAGCGGAATCAACTCGCAAGATTTCGGTAATAACATTCAGTACGTGGCAGATTTTTACGACCGCACGTACGATCGCGGCCTGTCGGCTTTTCACATGAAGCACAACCTGACGTTCAACTGGACATACGACCTTCCGTTCGCCAAGAACAGTCATGGTGTAGAAGGCGTTCTGTTCAAAGGATGGCAGTTGAACAACATCACAGCGGTGAGCAGCGGGCCACCCTTCACGGTTCAAATCTCCGGATATAACCGGTCGGGTAACCTCAATACGACGAACTTCTCGCTGAACGAGAGGCCAAATTTGAAACCGGGTGCGTCGAATAATCCAATCCTGGGTGGGCCAGATCGTTATTGGGACGTTAATGCATTCGAGTTGGGACCAGAAAATCAGCGAGGCAATCTGGGACGGAACACTCTCATTGGTCCGGGACTCGTGAACGTCGATTTCTCACTGGTGAAGTCGTTTGATGTCACTGAAGGAAAATCGTTGCAGTTCCGTGCAGAGGCTTTCAATGCGCCTAATCATCCGAACTTCGCCACGCCGTCCCTGCGCACGGCGTTCACCAGTGCCAATGGCGTGCCGTCGCCGACCGCGGGAGTCATCTCTTCAACGGTCACCCGGCCGCGGCAGATTCAGTTCGGGTTGAAGTTGACGTACTAGAACGCCAAAGTAATTCGGGGACAGGTCACTAATTTTCTGAAGTACAAGAAATTAGTGACCTGTCCCCGAATTAATTTACCGCCCCATGCCTTTGAACGCGTACTTGTAGTAGCGCTGCCCGTTGTTGACTTCCCCGAGGAAGAGGTTCCCTTTCGAGTCGGTCGCGAAGCTGTGGATGTGGAAGAACTCCCGCGCGTTGTGCCCCGCGTGCCCGCCAACCGACGAGACCATCTCCAGCGTTTGCCGATTCACCACGCGAATCGCCTTGTTGGAACCGTCCGCGATGTAGAGAAACTTTTGCTCCTTGTCGGGTGATGCGGCGAAGGCATGCACGGTTCCTTCGTTCTGGAGCGTGTTCCTCGAGATGAACACTTCCTTGATGAACGTCCCGTCCAGCCTGAACACTTGGAGACGATTGTTCGAGCGATCGGCGACATAGACTAGATCGTCGTTTGTCACCAGCACGGCGTGAACCGGGTTGTTGAAGCCTTCGGGGGGCGGTCCCTGAACGAGCTGCGCGCGCGGCGGAAACTTCAGACTATCGTCGGGTTTCTTGCCATACGCTCCCCAATGGCGCTTGTACGCGCCGGTGTCGGCGTCAAAAACGATGACGCGGTGGTTGAAGTATCCATCGGCCACGAACAGCTCATTGGTCTTCCGGTACAGGAATAGGCCGGCGGGACCCCCGAGGTTCTCGGTGTCATTGCTGCCCCGGTTCTTTCCCGCATGCCCGATCTGCATGAGGAACTTTCCCTTGTTGGTGAACTTCAGGATCTGGTTGTCCTCCTTCGCGTTTCCGCTCAACCACACGTTATCTTTGTCATCGACGAAGATTCCGTGCTCCGAGGCCGGCCACTCGTAGCCCTGCCCGGCGCCGCCCCACGCCTGGAGGAATTTTCCGTTCGTGTCGAATTCCAACACGGCTGGCGCCGGAATGCAGCACTCGGCCTGTGGGGGAACGAGCGAGGCGGCTTTCTCGCCGTCAGGGATTGTCGCCGGGCGGTGGAAGACCCACAGGTTGTCGTGGGAATCGACGGCGAGCCCGCCAACCTGCCCGGTCACCCATTTGTTCGGCAACGCTTGCGACCAGAGCGGATCCGGCTCGAACAGCGGAACCTGCGGCCGACCCGCCTGCGCGGCGGCATGCCGCTCCACGAGCGCTACAACGATGATGACAACGGCGGCTCCGGCTCCTCCGAACGCCCACGCCTTGCGTCTCATAAGCCACTCCTTTCAATTGCTTCCCTGATGCTCGGGAGGCGCGTCCGGCGGTACGGCTGCCGCGTTCCCGTTCAGGTAGCGATCGAACCAGTACACTTGCCACTTCAAACTCTCCACCAGATGTACGGGTTCCCCAGTGCGCGTCAGGTTGTGATTTTCTCTCGGGAAGAACACGATCTCGCTGGGCACGCCGAAATGCTGCAACGCGCGAAACCATTGCTCCCCCTGTTCGATCGGCACACGGAAATCCATATCGGAATGCATAACAAGCGTCGGCGTCTTTACGTTTTTCACATACTTCAGTGGTGAGGTGTCCCAGTAGGTTTCGAATCGCTCGAAGACGTCGCCACCAAAATCCTCGGAGTGCCCATACGCAACGTCGCGCGTACCATCGTCACTGATGAAATTCGAAATGCTGCGTAGGGTGACGGCGGCTTTGAACCGAGTCGTGTGGCTGATGATCCAGTTCGTCATAAATCCGCCGTAGCTGCCGCCAGTGACACCAAGACGCTCGATATCGATCCACGGACTCTTTGCCAGCACCGCGTCGACGCCGTTCATAATGTCCACATAGGCCTTGCCACTCCACTCCCTTTGCACGCCGCGATCGAACTTCTCTCCGTATCCAGTGGAGCCCCGTGGATTGGTGAAGAAAACGGCCCAGCCGCGGGCCGCATACACCTGAAACTCGTGGAGCCAGTCGAAACCATACATTCCGGCGGGACCGCCGTGGACGCTGAGCACCATCGGATATTTCTTGCCGGCTTGCCAGCCGATGGGCTTCATTAGAAATCCATCAACGTCCCAGCCATCGGCGCCTTTGAAAGACACGCGCTCGACCTGAGCCAGTTGGAGGTCCTTGAAGAGTTCCGCATTAAGATGCGTGAGTTGATGCTCGTTCTGACCCCGGACATCGGCGACATAGAGGTCGTCCAGGTGCATCGGATCGTTGACCGCATACGCCAGGCGGCCGGTCTTATCGTGGATGTCGGCAAGACGGACCGTGCGCTCGCCGGTGGTCAGCTGGCTTGCGCGGCGTGTTTCGAGGTCCGCTCGAAAAAGATGACTGGTTCCCTTGATACCGGTTTCGAAATATAGAGCACGCCCGCCGTCAGCCCATCGAAGGGCCGTCGGGATCAGATCCAGACCCTCGACAGCCAGACGCGGCCCTACACCTCCCTGGCTCGGCGCCAGCCAAATTTTGGAGTGTGCTCGGCGCTCCGGCGCGTTGAGAAAGGCGATGGTTTTTCCGTCAGGAGACCATCGCGGTGAACCATCGGGCTCCTCGGAGCGGGATATCTTCGTGAGCGGGCCTCCGGCCGCATCGATCACCCAGATGTCTTTGTTGCGGCCTTCGTCGAATTCCTTTCCAGTGCGATCGGAAACGAATGCGATCCTGGAGCCATCCGGCGACCACTGCGGGTCCGTGTCATTCCAGTCGTCGCCAGACGTGATTTGCCTGGCGGCGCCCGTTGCGATCTCCACGACCCATAAATGCGACCTCTTGTCATCAAACCAGCCGGTATCGTTGAACTTGTAATTGGCATGTTTGTAGTGCCGAACATCGCTCGGCGATTTAGCTTTATCACTCGGCCCGCTTCGACTGAGGCAGACGAATCGAGTGCCGTCGGGCGACCACGAAAAAACAGTGACGCCATTCGGAAGATTCGACACGCGGCGAGGTTCGCCGCCGCTGAGCGGCAAGATCCAGATCTGATTCTTGGGTATCTCGCCAGCAGTGTCTCCGGGCGCCGGCCTTGCTGATAGAAATGCTACGGATTTCCCGTCCGGGTTCCATCGCGGGCTGGTTGAAGATTGCACCGAGGTCGTCAGCAGCGCCGGCTCTCGCGATCCATCTGCCGGCACCGTCCATATCGCGTTGTATCGCCGCCGGCACGATAATCAAAGTCATGGCGGCGAGAATCACAACCATTGCTATTACCGCGCGATTAATCCGGATCGGCGACTTCATCATGCGTTTTCCTTTCTTGCACAATGGGAATTACCGTCGAATGTTGATGCAACCCTGGGATCAGGTCAATGATTTTGTCGTTCATCCTCCTCTACGCACCAATTCCTGATCAAGGGCGTTCGTGAGGCGAACCCTTATTCATGTTGTGTTTCCTCTCGCGGACACGTGTCGCTCGGAACCTCGTGGAAAACAGGTCTCGTGGAGAGTGCCGTCAACATCGCCATCTGGCCGTCGGTTGACGCCGCGTGGTGGAAAGTGCTCGGGCTTTGGTGAACTTCAGAATCCTTTGAGTATCGCGCAGTACGACCGCCTGCGGGGCGCGCGCGACACGCACGCCCACTCATCAGGCTGACGGTTATTGCACCACCGGCCCCACCGGTGCCCGTTGGACAATTTCGATCCGGGTGCCCCAGGGATCGGTGATGTACGTAATGGTGCTGCCGGTGGGAGACTTGCGAACCGGCTCGTCGAGCTTGATGCCTTCCGCCTCGATCTTCTTCACGAAGGCTTGGTGGTCCTTCACGTCAAAACCGATGTGGTCCAGCACACGCCCTCGCGTCGGCGCCTGCTTCGCGTCGGCCTTGGCGAACCGGAGCTGTACTCCCGGGATGTCCACGACCGGGGCGTTATTGCGGGTGCCCGCCTTCCCACCGAAGGTCTTCGCATACCAGGCTTGCGCTTTGGGGATTTCAGTTTCCGGTAAGGATAAGTGAACATGTTCATTGCGGATCGGCATTGACTGCGTCTTGTCTTCCAGGATTTCAATGCGCACGCCGTCCGGCGTCTCGACGAAGGCTTGGTCCAGCCGGTTGTTGTTGCCCGGGAGCACCCGCACGCCCGCGGCCTTCCACTGGGCGACCCGCTCCTGGACGTTGTTGACGACGAAGCCGACATGGTTCACCACCGAACCCTGAGTGCCGCCATTTCCTTTCTCGCTCCCGAGGTTCAAATTGATATAGACCCCGGGGAACATGATCAGCGGGTTTCCGCCGGGCATGAACAATTTGCCGCCCATGGCAAGAAAGAGTTTTTTGTTCGCCTCCACGTCCTTCGAGGCGATGTGCCAGTGACCCATGGTGTCTTCACGGATGCCTCCCTAGTGAGTTGGATTTCCGTTTCTTGGCGATGCGTGAACGCCATCAGCCGCACTGAAACTATCACGCTCCGTCGGTGTAAAAAAGGGGTTAACAAAAAAATTGCCCGGTCCGCGGCCGCCGCGGTTCAGGGACGCCAAAAGGCAATGTAGTTCGTCAGAATGCCCGATCGGGATCTGACCAATGTTCAATTCCCAATGCTCAATTCTTATCCGAACAGAGGTTCCTGGCCGCGTATTGAGAATTGCGCATTGGGAATTGAACATTGGTCAGATCCTCGGTCTGATGCCGCCAGTGGAGTACGTAGATGACGCGTTCCACTAAATCAATTGCTCGAGTGAGGCTTGTCCGGCAGCGTAAACAGTAATGCCATCGTCGCCCAGCACGACGCAGCATCCGAGACGAATTGATGCCAGCCGTTCGGGAAGCTCTCAAACGTGTGCGGCTGAACCGGCACGGCGCGTGTTGGCGCGAACCACGAACCGTCTGCGAGTTGATTCTGCAACAACCACTGCACACCTTTCTGATAGACGGGATCGTTGGCAGGCACGCCCCCTGAGACATGCAACGCGTAGAGCGCCTCACCGGTAGCATAAGCGTCCGCCCGAACGTCTGGCAGCTGGCTCCAACTTCCATCCTGATTCTGAGCGGCCTTCAATCCCTTCACGAACGGAGCGCGTTCGGATGCGGACGCGCCGGCGTCTGCGAGCGCATTGAGCTGCATCGATCGTTCTTCCGTGGAGAAAGCCTTGGCCGAGAGCAGCCACCGTTTGGCTCGCTCGACCCGCTCCTTGAACTCCTCGCGGCGGCCCGGAATGGGATAGAGCTTGATCGACCGCAGCACCACTGCCGTCGTCGTAAGCGGACTATACTCTGTCGGTGGTCTGTAGCTCGAGTTTCGGAATGCGCCGTCCGGATATTGGTTAAGCGACATGTAATGAATATGCGCGTCGGTCAATACATCCGCCGGAGCGCCGGCCGCCGCCATGCCCATTAGCGTGTAACCGAGCGTGTCCGAGCCTCCTCCGATCGGCGAGGAGCCCAGGCGATTGGGTTCAAGAACAGGCTCGTCGGTGGCAATGGCGAAGCCCAGTTCCTTTTTTGCTTGCTCCTCATTGACGGCAAACCCCTTTTTTCGCGCCGACGCGACCGTCATTGCCGGAAGTGAATTGCTGTGACACGAGACGCAGTGACGGGCATTCCAACCCGGCTCGCCGCTCATTTCAATCAGCGGGATAACTTTTTTCACCGCCGCTTCCACGGATAGAGCGCCTGCCGCGGGTTTGGGCCATTCTTCTTTAATTTCTTTTGCGCCCGCCTTCACTAAGAGATTCAGAGTGGAAGCGATTCCAACGCGCGCCGCGAACTGATAAGCAGTGTCACCGCGACCATTTTTCGCGTTTGGATCGACACCTTTCGAGAGCAGCCATTCGACCATCCGGTCGCGGGAAGCTTCCATCGAGAGTACCGCTTGCATCAGGAGGGTAAATCCTTCACGGTCCCTGGACTCGAGAGAAGCTCCGTGATCGAGCAGAAACTGAGAAAGCTCGGGCATCGCTCTCTTCGCCGTATCGTTCAACACGCCTCCCGAGCTCGCTCCGACGGTTGTTGAAAGTGTTCCATTGGGACGCACTCCGTTGGCGGGTGCACCTTTTTCCACAAGCAACCGCGCACATGCTTCACATCGCGCGGTGATGGCCGCCGAGAGCGAGGCGCCGGTACGGTCACCGGCCGGCACGCCGATGCTGAGGAGGTACTGGATCGCTTCAAGATCGCCGGTCGCGGCTGCAAGCGTCATCAGCCGGTCCTCGAGTTCGGCTCCCTTGTTCACAAGAAGTTTCAAAACGGGAGTCGATCCGAACGTTGTGAGGGCGACACTCATCGGCGTCGCGCCGCGTTTGCCCTTTACTTTCACCTCGGCGCCTGCATCCAGCAACACTCGCGTTTTCGCTAAGTTGGTGGCGGCGTACATCAATGCCGTGGAATCTAGAGAGTTCTTCATATTGACATTGGCACCCTTGTCGATCAGCAGCTTCATCATTTTCACGTCGGACTCGATGACCGAATGCATCAAGGCCGTCGTGCCATCCTTATCCACAGTGTTCACGTCCGCACCCGTCTCAATCAGTTTCCGAACCTGCGCGTGATCGCCATTCCGGGTCGCCACCAACAGATCAGGCGAACCGGCAGCAAACAAGATGGAGTTGGACGCGAACAGCATCAGCACAACGAAATGACGCATTTGGTTTCTCCTTAAAGCGCTGCTCAAGTGGATTGACCGCCGGCTGGAATCATATACCGATAATCCGCACCAGTCGAGGCCGTGCGCGACGGGTGTATATCGGCGTGAAGGAAGGCGTTTTACTCTGCCTGATCGGAAGTACAATGCCTTGAGATCATGCCCAAACGAACGAGCGCTCGATCTTCGATAGCAGCAGAAAGGAGCCAAGCGATGGCTTCATCTCGTAAGACGTTACTTGTCACAACTCAGGATTCCCCAATCATTCATCGCGGTTCCCGGCTGCTTTGCGTCCTGCTATTGCTTTCGGCGTTCTGCTGGGCGCAGCAAGACCCATCCGGATACTCGCAGCAATTCGAAGGCGACTGGAACGTGCCCGATTTCACGTTTCATTCCGGCGAGAAACTCGCGCAATTGCGCCTCCATTACATCACTCTCGGCTCGCCAGTACGCGATGCGGCCGGCCGCGTCCGCAATGCGGTCCTCGTCCTGCATGGGACGGGAGGCACCGGCCGGAATTTTCTGTCCGCGGAGTTCGGCGGAGAGCTATTCCGCAAAGGCCAGCCCCTGGATGCAACCCGCTACTACATCATTCTTCCTGATGCGATCGGGACGGGCAAATCCAGCAAGCCCAGCGACGGCCTGCGGATGAAGTTCCCGCACTACCGCTATGACGACATGGTGCGCGCGCAATATCTCCTGGTCCACGACGGGCTGAAAGTAGACCACCTGTGCCTGGTCATGGGTACTTCCCAGGGTGGAATGCATACCTGGCTCTGGGGCGTGACCTATCCCGATTTCATGGATGCGCTGATGCCTCTGGCCAGCGCCCCGGTTGAAATCGCCGGGCGCAATCGCATGACCCGCACCATGGCCATCCAAGCCATTAAGAATGATCCCAATTGGAAGAACGGCGAATACCACACACAGCCGCGCGGCCTGATCGCCGCGCGCAACATTCGTTCGATCATGACGGGTAGCGCCTTGCAGTATCAGAAGGAAAATCCGACGGCGGAGAAAGCCGATGCGGCTGTTGAGGCGCTGGCGAAAGCGGCTTTGCGAACCGACGCGAATGACACGATCTATCAGTATGAAGCCTCGACCGATTACAATCCCTCGCCCATGCTCGACAAGATCCAGGCGCCGCTGTTCGCCATTAATTCTGCCGATGATGAAATTAACCCGCCGGAA
>QHXC01000272.1 GCA_003222815.1 Acidobacteriota bacterium
CAACCACTGCGAATTGTTTCGCCACTTCCCAAAACGATCCGTCATCTTTACCTCGGTGTTGCTGCGACCAGAGGACGGATGTTTGAGGGTCTTAATGGTATCAACGGTCAGACATTTTCAAACTTCACATATTTTGATCACGTCTATGTGCGCGGCCATCGGATGAGGGTCGGCGCTGAGGCGGCCTGGGCGGAAGGGCCAGTCAGCATCAAGGGCGAATACATTCACATGTCCGAAGAACGAAAACAGCAAGGTATCCGGGGGGAGGATCTGCCCGACAAGATTTCACGCGGATGGTACGTGACGGGTGCCTGGACCGCTCTTGGAAAGATGAAATCGCGTGGAAATACGCCTCAGAATCCATTTCTGACTGGACACGGCTTCGGAGCAGTGGAATTGTCGGGGCGATTCGATGTGCTCACGTTCTTTAGTGCTCCCGGCCCAGGGCTTCCATCACGAAGCCCGCGTGCACCGACGATCCTCCCCAACAGTGAGCGTACATGGACATTCGGTCCAACGTGGTACCTGAATCGCTTTCTGAAGATTCAGGTCAATGCCCAACGCGAAAGACTTACGGATATCGAACGTAAGGCTGTACTTGGTCAAAACACATTCTGGACCGGAATCATCAGACTGCAAGTCGCGATGTGAGGTGTCATAATGCGGAATCTAATGATTAATCTCATCTTGGCTTTATTCTGGATTCTGGCTTTCTCGTTCCACTCATTCGCTCAAACGTCGGATGACTTGTTCAACGGAGACATCCTTCATGAGGTTCGGATTTATATTGACCCGAGAGATTATGCAACTTTCAAGGAGACCAATTTCATTTGCCCCCTGCAAGATCTTGAAGCGCTAGCAGGCAAGCGGATCTCCGCCTTGCCTCGCATTGAGTGCTGGTTTCCGGTCGAGTTTCATTGGATGTTCAAGGGAAGGGATATCACGACTCCTCAGGTTGCTGTCAGTTCGCATGGCAAGGGAAGCCGCAGCAATATTAAGCCGTCCTTTAAGATCGAATTCAGCCGGTACGAAAGTCAGAACAATTTTCTGGGGCTGAAGGATCTCGTCCTTCGGGCGAACACCCAGGATGCATCGTCGATGCACGAATGGCTTGCAATGAAGTTATTCCGCAAGCTGGGAATTCCGGCGCCCCGGGAAGTCCACACGCGGCTGTACATCAATGATCAATACGCCGGTCTATACACGATTGTGGAGGACGTCGATCTCGTCTTCCTCCAACAGAATTTCGGAGAGAACGAGGGCCGCCTGTACGACTATGAGAGGGTCGACCCCTGGGTGTTCGACTATCGGGGACCGGATCCCTCTAAGTACTCGCCCCTGCCATTGAAGCCCGAGAACAACCTCATTCATCTCGATCCTGCTCCAATCGAAGCCATGGTGCGCACCATCAATCAGGCGCCGGATGCGCAGTTTTCAGCGGCGCTGTCGCAGTACATCGATCTTAATGCTTTATTCCGAGAACTCGCGGCCGAGAACTTCGTCGCCGACCAGGACTCCATCATCGGCGACTATGCTCTGAATAACTTCTTTCTCTACAGATTCCAGAACAGGCTCGAATCGACGTTCATTCCGTGGGACAAGAGCAACGCGTTCTGGGCGATTGACTGGAACATCTTCCACAACTTCACCACGAATGTGCTCACCAGACGGGCGCTTGCTGTCGCACCGGATCTAATCGCACTTTACAAGGACACGCTCCGGCAAGCTGCCAATATCGCGGGAGGAGTCGGTGGATGGCTGGAGCAGGAGATCACGAAGGAGTATCAGCAGATCCGGCAGGCCGCCTACGAAGATACAAGAAAGCTGTGCGACCAGGGCGCGACGGGTTACTTGCATCCCTGCTCCAACGATGAGTTCGATGCTGAAGTCGTGTACATGCTCCGCTTCGCACGGGAGCGCGCTGGCAATGTCCAGACTCAACTCGCCCCCAGCCCCCAATGAGCGCCAGGATTTCAGAACGGGACACAACGGTGCTATACTGCACCCGTACCTCTGGACGGTCAGGTGAAATAGGTCAAGGAACGGACCGGCTCATTCTCTCCCCTGCGGCGTGACGAGGTTCTTCAACTCAATCGCCGATCGCGGCTCGTGCTGAATCACTTCATCTGTAGCCCTTACTATGATTGGATTGCGCTGCCAGTACCGCAAAGGAGGTGGACTTTTGATTACAACAACTTCGCCGGTATCGGATAATACAACTCCCTTGGCGGCTCAACGGCTGTTTCCGCTTCCAAGCAGGTCAGCCGCCGGCGTTTAAAATCGAATGAATCGAAGACGATTCCTAGCAGCTCTGGGCGCAGTCACAGCGACGCGGAGATGGCGTCGCCTGCGCATGGAGCAGCTCGGTGAAATTACCCCTGCTCGTTATCCTTACATGCAGAGCGTCCAGACGGATAGAGCCACCATCATGTGGGCAACGCTCGACGATGGTGCGGGCAGCGTTCAGTACACCGCAGACGGCATTAACTTCGGCAGTGTGACCGCAAAAAGCCGGCTGTTCAGCCCGCTGGAGACGGGTTTGACGGCAGCCTATTATCAGTATGAGGCTAATCTCACCGGCTTGAGTCCGGGTACTCCCTATTCGTATCAATGCCTCGTTGGCGGCGTGCCGGTCTCGGCAGGCGGCGAATCCATTTTTCAAACGGCCGGACCCGGTCCGTTCAATTTCTTCGTGCTCGGCGATAGCGGCGTTGGAGACAGTTCCTTTGGAGACAAAGACCACCAGTTTCTAATTGGCCGGCAAATGCTTCTGGAACGTCCGGCGCTAGTGATTCATGCCGGAGATGTCGTCTACCCCCAGGGGACGTATGAGACGTATGGACTCAACTACTTCAATTACTACTACGCGTCGATGGCGTCTGTGCCGTTTTTTCCTACTCCCGGCAATCATGATTACGAAGTTCAAAACGCCGTCGCATATTTAGCGGTCCACTCCGTTCCAACCGCCACCGTTCCCGCAGCGGACAGAGGCCGTTACTACTCGTTCGATTGGGGTAATGTTCATTTCGTATCCCTGGATTCGAATCTTTCGCTGGAACGTGCCGTGAATTTCGGTGGCCCGATGCTGAAGTGGCTGGACAATGATTTACGTTCCACGCGTCAATTCTGGCGGGTCGTTTACTTCCACCATCCACCGTATGCTGCGGGTCCGAACCAGAATGACATCCACTCACTCTGGATCCGTCAGTATGCGGTTCCGATATTTGAAGCGAATGGAGTTCAGGTTGTCTTGAGCGGACACGAACACAGTTATCAGCGGAGCCAGTCCATTCGAAAATCTTCAATTGCCGCGCCCAATACGGCAACCACTTATCTTGTGAGCGGAGGAGGAGGAGCATTTCTCTATCCGGTTTTCGATAGCCCGTTCGTTGCCACTGGGAGGTCCATGCATCATTACCTGCGGGTTGAAGTGCGAGGAACGCGCATGACGGCCCATTCCATCCGTTTCGACGGGGTCGAGATCGATAGCGTTACGTTAGCCCCGCAACCCGCGTTTACTGATGATCCGAATACGAAGCCGGTCTCCTTCCAACCTGGTCCAACTGCCGGCGCCGTCGTGCGCATTGTCGGCCGCGCGCTCGCGTCTGAAGAAGCATATGTTTGCGCTGAAGTGCTGCCGACTGAATTGTCCGGCACATCCGTCACTATCAGTGGCCGCCCCAGTTCGCTCCTCTACGTTTCCGGTTCACAGATCTATGGCCAGCTTCCATTCACCGTAAGCGGAAATATCACCGTCAGAGTGACTACCCCAAACGGCTTCGTCGAAATTTCGGTCTAGCGTTTACAGAGGCCGGCAGCGCCCGCGCCGCTCAAGGTCTTCGAAGTAGGTTGCGAATTTCGGGCGAAGATCTTCGTTCACGGTCGTGGAACAGAATTCGATGAAACCGGAGGTTGGAGGGCCGAGTTTGCGCGAAGAAACTCCATTGAGGCGGTAGCTTTCCGTGGCATTTGGCGCAAAGCGGAACACTTCAGTGAGCCACTTTTGAGGAAGACCGGCAACGGCGCCAAAGGCAAAACCGGTCTGGATGTACGGCACGGCGACAACACACTTTCCTTCCTCGAGCGCGGGAATAATCTCCCATCGCAGGCGGAAGCACAGATCCGCAGCGTATAACAGCACCAGGGTCCGGGCCGACGGCCGATCGCTCACCTCGAGGCCATGCATCTCGAAGAAGATGCTGGAAGAGTCCCAAACCGAAACACCTCCGTCTTCGGAATGAGTCTTCAGCAGCCTTTTCGCTGCGGGGACTACATCCGGCCCATCGATCACATCGATGCTAAGGAACTGCCCGGAGGACGGAAATTTAAGACCCAACGGCCACCCCGCGAGCGAGCGGCACGGTCTGAGCCCAGTCGGTGATGGCTTCCTCATTCCACTGGGGCCATGGCCGTTCCCGCGATTCCTGAAACAGCCGCCGTATGATCACGTGTTGATCGTAAATCGGCGCTTCGGCATCGACCGTGATGAAATTGAAAATGACGGCCAATGCCTCATATTCCTGGATGACACGACTAATAAACTGGTGATAGCTTTCAAACGGATCGGCGATGTTCGTCACATCCTGGCCCGACTCGTAATACTTCGGTATTCGCGTTGCTGCGATCCGCTTGCCGCTGGTTTCCGGCGAAACCGAAAAATAGAAGACGATATCCGGCCAGTAAAACGGAGCGTAAATGTGTAGCAGCCAGTCCAATTCGAGCCCGCGCGCCGCATCACGTGCGAGCGCCGTGAAAAGGTACCGGTCGGCGACCACCATCTTGCCCCTCATCAAGGCGGGCATGATGTCCTGCT
>QHXC01000273.1 GCA_003222815.1 Acidobacteriota bacterium
TGTTCGGGCATACATCGGCTGGATTCTCTTTGGGGGGGTCCTGGTGATGGCGTGGTTCTTGCGGTGATTACCTCCAACATCCTAACGATCATCACCTTCACGCCGGCGGCAGGAGCGCTGTTGATCCTGTTCTACAAGCGCGCGCATGCTCGCTCGATTCGATTATTCGGGCTGATCATCGCACTCCTGACCTTTGCGTTTGCGCTGCATCTGTTGGCGCACTTCGAATCGGGAAATCCTGATTTTCAGTTTGGCGTGAATGTCCCCTGGATCGCGTCGCTGGGAATCGGATACTCGATGGGAGTCGACGGCATCAGCCTTTTTCTCATTCTTCTCACAACGCTTCTGAGTCCTCTGGCAATCCTGGCATCGTGGTCGATTTCGGATCGCGTGAAGGAATATTTCATTTTCATGATGCTGCTCGAGACAGGAATGATCGGCGTTTTCGTATCGTTGGATCTTTTTCTATTCTATGTCTTTTGGGAAGTGATGCTGGTGCCGATGTACTTTTTGATCGGGGTCTGGGGCGGTGAGCGCCGTATCTACGCCGCCATGAAGTTCGTCTTGTACACCATGATTGGATCGGTTCTGATGCTCGTAGCTATCCTCGTGCTCTATTTTCTGCATGGTAAAGCGACCGGGACCTTCTCGTTCAGCTACCCGCAGATCCAATCCGCGCTCGCGTCGGGGCGTTTCGCGCTTGCCCCCTGGGCCGAGCTTTGGCTGTTCGTCGCATTCTTTCTGGCGTTTGCGGTTAAGGTTCCGCTCTTCCCGTTCCACACGTGGCTTCCCGATGCCCACGTCGAGGCGCCCACCGCGGGATCGGTGCTTCTGGCCGGCGTTCTCCTGAAGATGGGCACGTACGGCATGGTCCGTTTCAGCCTGCCGTTGTTCGGGCACATCAGCCATTTGTTCGCACCTCTCATTTCATTGCTGGCAATTGTAGGCATCATTTACGGCGCGCTGGTCGCGATGGTTCAGCCGGATATCAAAAAGCTGGTGGCGTACTCGTCCATAAGCCATCTGGGGTTTGTTGTGCTGGGCATCTTCAGCTTCACGACTCAGGGAATGGAGGGAGCTATTTACCAGATGCTCAATCACGGAATCTCCACAGGGGCTCTCTTCCTGCTGGTCGGCATTATTTACGAGCGCCGCCACACGCGGCTGATTGAAGAATTCGGAGGATTAGCTCATCGGATGCCAGTCTACTCGGCGATACTCCTGATCGTCACACTATCCTCGATCGGGTTACCCGGCTTGAACGGATTTGTCGGCGAGTTCCTGGTGTTGCTGGGCACATTTGGCGTGAATCCGGCGCGAGCCGCGTTCGCTGCAACAGGCGTGATCCTCTCCTCAGTTTATATGCTGTGGATGTATCAACGCGTCGCCTGGGGAGAAATCACAAACGAAAGTAACAAGAACCTGGTGGATCTTGTCCGGCGCGAACGTGCGATGCTGCTTCCGCTTGTGATCCTCATGGTGTGGATGGGCGTCTACTCTAGTCATTTTCTGCGCCCGATGAATGCGGCGGTCATGAGGCTGTTAAGCCAGACGGAGAATCGAAAAGTAGAATATGCGTGGGGAGATTTCGGATTGCGGATTTCGGATTTCGGATTTGGAACACCGCTTGGATCACGCGCCCTCTCCCCCCGGGAGAGGGTGGCCGAAGGCCGGGTGAGGGCTGATTCTCGATGAACCTCGCCACGATCAACCTGTCCGCCATCCTCCCAGCCGTAGTTCTCTCCGTCTTCGGCATTGCCGTCATGGTAGCCGAACCGTTCGTGAGGGACCGGAACAAGTCTCGGCTAGGCTGGTTGGCCTTTGCGGGAACGCTGGCGGCGATGCTTGCGCTCATTCCGATGGCCGAAAGCCGCGGTCAGTGGTACTCGAGTATCTGGATCGTCGATGACTACAGCGTCTTCTTTACTTTTGTGTTCCTGTTGATCGCGGCGGTCACCATCCTGACCTCACTGGATTTCCTGCGGCGCGAAGGCATAAATTACTCCGAGTTCCACGCGCTCCTGCTGTTCGCGACAGCAGGAATGCTCATGATGTCCTCCTCAAACGAGCTGGTGATGGTCTTCCTGGGCCTCGAGATCCTTTCAATCGCCACATATGTGCTGGCTGGATTCCGCCGGACGGATCTCAAGTCGAACGAATCCGCCCTGAAATATTTTTTGGTCGGATCGTTCTCCTCCGCATTTTTTCTTTATGGAGTTGCTTTGATCTTTGGCGCCACCGGGAGTACTAAGCTTCCGGCGATCGCTGAGTCGCTGCGGTCTGCTGAAATTCAGATGAGCCTGGTTTACCTATCCGCCGCTTTGATGCTCATCGCGATGTGCTTTAAGGTTGCTGTGGCTCCTTTCCACATCTGGACACCCGACGTCTACGAAGGCGCACCGACACCGGTCACCGGCTTCATGTCCGTTGGACCAAAGGCTGCCGGATTCGCCGTGTTGTTCCGAGTTTTTCTCACGGCATTTCCGACGATTGAAGACCGATGGACGTCCGCGATTTGGTTGGTGGCGGCCCTAACGATGGTGCTCGGGAATGTGATCGCCCTCGTTCAGCCAAACATCAAACGTATGCTGGCGTATTCGTCCATTGCGCATGCCGGCTATGTGGCAGTTGCCTTTGCATCGGCTTCGCAGAGGGGCAGTTCGGCCGCGCTGTTTTATCTGCTGGCCTACAGCCTGATGAACCTGGGGGCTTTTGCGATTGTGACCATTCTCAGCCGCTCCGAAGACAAGATGGTTAATCTCACCGACTATGCCGGTCTGGGCGCAAAACGGCCTGGACTCGCCGCCGCGTTGTCGCTCTTCTTACTATCATTGGCGGGAGTGCCAGGTACTGCCGACTACTACCTGAGCGTCATCGTGCAAATGTACATGCAGGAACCGAATGAGGAATTTTCGGATGTTCGAATGGCAGGAAGCTTGAGAGTCGCTCTGGCGGTCTCGGCGATCGGGACCATCTATCTCGGTGTGTGGCCCACTCGCATTCTGGACTGGACCGCTGCCGCCGCAATGAACGCGTTCCGCTGAGGGGTTGGGGAAAAAGTGGAAAGGAGCCAACTGCCCTCCTTGGTTAAGGAGGGCAGCCGCGAGAGGTTGAGCGTTACCCACAAGTCGTCCGCTGGACACGGGCGAGGAGGGGAATAACGCCTTATCACAATTAATTCACACCTTCGGGGTGGTTCGTTCAACTTCCGATAATTTTGTGCAAAGCCGGTCTGTCCCCAGATTTTTCTACTGTCTGCTGGTCTCGATCTGTTTGAGGGTCTCATCAATCAATCGTTGATCGTCTGCCTTCGAGACATTCCGTTCGAGCAGCTTCGATGCGATCATCACCGACAGATCTACAACCTCGTGACGGATCTGTTGCAGCGCCAGTCGCGTCTCCAACTGAATCTGTTGCTGGGCTCTGCGTATGATGCCGTCCGCTTCCTCTTTTGCCTTCTGCGCCAACTCTCCCCTGAGCCTTTCGGCATCCGAGCGGCTCTGGGCAATGATCGACTCCCCATCGAGGCGCGCCTGCCGGATGATCTTGGCGGACTCCTGGTGCAGCCGTTCCAATTCCTGCCTCGCCAGCTGCGCATCATCCAGGGATTTCTTGATGGCTGCCTGGCGACTCTCCAGAGCCTTCAGGAGCGGCCGCCACGCGAACTTCGACAGAAGCGCGAGCAACACCAGGAAGGTCACGATGGTCCAGATAAACAGCCCTGGATCCGGCTGAACCAGCGGATTATTCATAGGGAGCTACCTTTCAGATTCGGGTGTTTACTTCAACAGCACGATCAAAAGCACGAACACTTCCGCCAAAATTGCCACGCCTTCGAGCAGGAAGAGCGGCAGGTTGACCGCGCCGGTGATCCTGTCCGCGGCGCCAGGCTGGCGCGCGATGCCCTCCGCTGCCGCGGCGGCGAACTTTCCAATCCCTAGGCCAGCGCCGATAACGATCATGCCCAGGCCCAGCGCAGCACCAAAATAGTGCAGAAATTGCATGGTTTCTCTCCTCGTTAGTGATGAACGTGAATGGCCATGCCGATGAACACGGCCGACAGCAGCGTGAATACGTACGCCTGAACCAGGACCACAATGAGCTCGAGCGCGGAAATGCCGACGGCAAGCGGCACGGACACCACCATGCCGACGCCGATTCCGGCGATCGCACGCCCGAACATTTCCGTGAATAGAAACACGAATGAAAGGATCGCGAGGATCGCAATGTGACCACCCGTCATGTTGGCGGCAAGCCGCATCGTCAACGCGAAGGGCCGCACGAACATGCCTATCACCTCGATCGGAATCAGGATGACGTAAATGAGCGGGTTCAAGCCATGCGGTGCGATGTTCTTCCAGTGCTTTACAAATCCATGCGCCTTCGAACCCGCCACGATGATGGACACGAACGTGATGGTCGCCAGGGCAGCCGTCACGTTGAAGTTCGCGGTAGCTGTCGTCCCACCATGGATCACCCGGTTGAGGAACGAATCCGGACTCGTGTGAAACAGGAAGCGATCCAGCAACGCCAAAGTGTCGAAGAGCGGGATCAAACCAATTGCGTTAGAGCACAGAATGAAGGTGAAGAACGTGAGGATCAGCGGCGCCCAGGTATTCACCCACTTGTGCCCCACGTTCGGCTGCACGACGGTGTCGCGCACGAACTCGACGACGGCCTCGAGCCCGTTCATAAAACCCGACGGAATGAGCCGGTCCTGTCTCAAGTACCGGCGTACGTACCAGGTGACTATGATGAAGACAATCGCGGCGACCAGCCAGAGCATGAATACGTGCTTGGTCACCGAGAAATCGATCCCGAACGCGCTCGGCAGGTGGATCAACGGATGATCGTGTCCGCTGTTCGAAACGTGCTCGATGATGGTCTCGCCAGCGTTGAAGCCTCGGTGCGCTTCGGCTGCGGGTTCCTGGGCGAATTCCTGAACAAGAATCGAACTTAGTAGCAAGCGACTATTGGGATGCGTGCATCCGACCTGAGAAGAGGCGGCGCAGATACAGCGCCTCCATTAAGTACAATATGATAAAGAAACCTGTGAAACTGATGACGAAGGGCGCCGGACGAAGCCGCAAAACGCGCAGCATGACGGCGACATACGCTCCGAAGAACACCATCTTGCCTGCGAAAGCCGCCACCATCAACGGTATGAGGCTCTCACGTTTTTGCCTCTTAGCCCGTTCCACCGCCAACCATGTTCCGATTGCCACCACGAGCGGACCGAGCATTCCCCACAAAACCTCCACGCTCGTTTGCCGTTCGACGACAATCGCGGCGGCCAGCCATGAGATCACACTGATTGTGACCATCCACGCAATCGGTCTCATAGCCGCCAGACAGCCTTCGCTAACTCGTAGAACCCGACGACCAGCCCAACCAGGAGCCCACCAAGCAGGAACCAGGGAGATGTGCCTAGCCAGCGGTCCATCACGTATCCAATTCCGCCAAGCACAAGAATCGCCCCGATCAACGTATAACTGGCTAGGGCCACCGGGCCGGCCCTGGTGACATTCTCCTGAAACGACTTCGCTGCTCGCCCCAGGAAAAGTCCAGCATCTTCGGCCTTATGCGCGCGGTCATTCGCATGGTCACCTGATTCCGGCATACCACCATGCTATTACCCGACGCCGCCCAGAGTCTACCGTATCTCGTGAAAAAGTTCACCAGCTTAGAGGAATTTTGGGGACAGACTATAGGACAGACTCCAATTTCTTGGGTTGCAGAAATTGGAGTCTGTCCTAGTCTGTCCCCAAAATTCGTGCATGCCAGTTTTCGATGGTATATAATCGGTCGCCGGAAAACCCATAACCGCTGCGGTTTTCACGCACAACTACCTAATCATCGACGGAAATTTTTAAGGAGGACTTCAATGTTCAAGAGGGTACTGCTCGTCGCCCTAACCGGCATGCTGGTCCTGTCCGTTGCTGGATGCGGTGGCGAGGAGCAAACGCAGCAGGCATCGCAGCCCGCCGCAGCGCCGCCGCCACCGGCCAAAGCCCCAGAACAACCAGTCGAGGTTTACGAACTCACCAAGGACAACATTACCAGCCACAAAGACTGGACCAGCCGCAACATCTCCATCCTCGGCGCGAAGCTGGGCGACAAGACGCGCGAAATCGAAAAGAACTTCGGTAACGTCGAAAACGCACGCACGTTTCCTGAAGACTACTTGACGGTTTACCAGGGCAACGGCCTCTTCGTCTACACATTCAAGCTAACCGGCAAAGCCCGGAAGTTTGAGGTCTACGAGACTTTTGCCAAGAAGATTGCCGACGAGAAACTGAAAAGGCTTTTGTCCACCGGCGATCTCAAGTACATGCGTGAACTATTCGGGATGGAAGAAGGCGTCACCGAGAATACTGAAGACAACGCCACCGAATACTCCTACGATAGCCGCGGCTTTCGCTTCGTGAAATTCAAAGCCGGAGGCAAGACGCTCAATGCCTTGCGTCTTATGGAAATGAAGAAATCTACCACGTAAGGTGTGAACGCGGGCTAAAGCCCGCGACTACATGCATGACTAAACGTGACGACTCAACCTGTAGTCGCGGGCTTTAACCCGCGTTCGGTCCCCCTCATTGCACAAAGTAGCCGATCACGCCCCACTTCCCCTCTTCAAGCCGGAAAGCGATCGCCTCAATCACAGTCCGGTTCTCAAAGGAAGCGGGATATTGAACTGCGGAATACTCGCCTTCGGGGGGTCCAGGAGGGTTGGTGACGAATTCCACGGATTTAAGTTTGCGCGTTTGCAGTTTGCCAAGGAATTTGCGCAACGACTCCGTCGATTGAACAAAGTCCTCGCGTGTGATCTCCTTCTTTACGGTTCCTGCCAATTCGTCGTAGGCCTTTCCGTAGTCTCCCGCGTCCACCAACACGAGCCACGAGTCAGCCGCGTCCTTCATCATCTTTTCCTTGTTGGTGTCTTGAGGAGACACCACGTTGCTTAATGCCAGGAAAAGAAGGATGCCAAGCATCAGAAGGCCATCAGCGCAGCTCGCCGGGCCATGTCGATGAAAGGATCCGGATAAATTCCGATCCACATCGTGAAAACGAGGGCAACCCCGAGCGCCGTTACGAGGCCGGGAGAATAGGTGAGACCGGTCTTTTCGGTTGCTTCTCTCATAAACATGGCGACCACAATGCGGAAGTAAAAGTAAATCGATATCGCGGCGTTCAACACCGCGATGACGGCCAGAAGATTGTGACCGGTCTGGATGGCGGCGGCGAAGAGATAGTACTTCGCGATGAATCCTGCAGTCGGAGGAATGCCGGCGAGGGAAAGCAGAAAGATCAGCATCAATATCGCGGCTGCAGGATGCCTGAAGTAGAGACCACCCATCTCATCGATGTGCTCGCCGATAACATCTTTTCTTCTTAACGCGACGACAACTGCCCAGACGCCAATATTCGTGAACGTGTAAATCAGCAAATATAGCGGCACGGCGGTCAAGCCAGTCTCGTTGCCCGCGATGAAGCCGATCAGGATGTAACCGGCATGGGAGATCGAAGAATACGCCAGCAGACGCTTGACGTTGGACTGAGTAATGGCGGCGATGTTGCCGATCGTCATCGTGAGAACGGAAACAGCCGTCATGATCGCGACCCAATGCGGGCGCAACGGGTAAACGGCCACCATGAATATGCGCGCCATCATCGCAAATGCGGCGGCTTTCACTGCAACCGACATGAAAGCCGTAATCGAGGTCGGAGCGCCCTCATATCAGACCGTTGTGCGAGTGCCGCCGCGATATCGCTGAATCGGGTGGACCCCGCTAGCCCATATAGCAGCGACATGCCATACAGCAGGATGCCCGACGAGAACGCTCCCAACAGGAAGTATTTCATCGAAGCTTCATTCGAGCGTTGGTTACTTCGGAGGAAGCCCACGAGCACATAGGTTGCGATCGCCATCGTTTCCAGGCCGATGTAAATTGTTACCAGATCCACTGCTCCGGCCATAAACATCATGCCCATAGTCGAAAACAAAATCAGCGCATAGTACTCTCCGTGGTTTTCACGTTCGATATCGAGATACTTGAGCGAGATAGCAATCGACAGCGCTGCAGCGACAAGAAAGACCAACTTGAAAAACGTCGAGAAATGATCGACAACCAGGACCCCACCATAGGCCGGAAACTCAATTGCCCGGAGTCGAAACAAAAAGAAGCCGGAAAACGCAATTCCGATCAGAGCGATGATCTCGAGGTTGCGCTTTTCTTCGATGATAAGATCCGCGATCAGCAGGACCATTCCAAACGCGACCAACTCGAGCTCGGGAGCGATCGCACCGAGATCTTGCATTTGAAAGAACTGGTCCATTAGCGGCGATCTCCTTGAACTCCAGCCTCAAGCCTTGGCGCGCCCTGGAAATAATCCGGACGGACTTTCGCGACAATCTTGTTGACCGGCTTGTCGAGTGCTTTGAAGAATGGCGCCGGATAGAGGCCGATCCAAAACGCCACGATGATCAGTGGGACCAGCGTCGCCAGCTCCCGCAGATTCATATCGAGCAGCTTCTCATTGGCCGGATTCTCGATTTTGCCGAACATGGTGCGCTGATACAGCCACAGCATGTAAGCGGCGCCAAGCACGATCCCTGCGCCACCCACCACAGCCCACCAGAGCTTCTCCTGGAGCGCGCCCATCATGATCGTGAATTCGCCGATGAATCCGTTAAGCAGCGGTAAGCCGATTGACGATAATGTCATGATCAAAAACACGGTGGCATAGATTGGCATGACATTCGAGAGGCCACCGAACTGCGCGATCGCCCGCGTGTGCCGTCTTTCGTAGATGATGCCGACGATCAAGAAGAGTGCGCCCGTCGAAATCCCGTGATTGATCTGCTGGATGACGCTCCCGTTCAGACCATTCGGATTCAGCGCAAACATGCCCAACGTGACAAATCCCATGTGGCTCACCGAGGAATAAGCCACCAGCTTTTTCATGTCCGGCTGCATCATGGCGACCAGGGCGCCGTAGATGATTGCAATGATCGACAACATGATCATCATTGGTACAAAGTATTTCGTCCCTTCCGGAAGGATGGGCAAGCTGAACCGCAGGAACCCGTATGTCCCCATTTTCAACAGCACGGCGGCCAGAATCACCGAGCCTGCAGTCGGTGCTTCAACGTGCGCATCGGGGAGCCACGTATGGAACGGAAACATTGGAACTTTGATGGCAAATCCCACAAAGAATGCGAGGAACACCCAATATTGGAAATTGAAAGCCAAATACGAACCGATCGCCTGGAATGCCAACACGGCGAATGTGTTGCCAGTGATATAGGAAGAACTTGATGGCAGCATACAACTTCTGCGGTCCGCCCCAGACGCCAATGATGAAGTACATCGGCACGAGCATGACTTCCCAAAATACATAGAAGAGGAAGAAATCGAGTGAAATGAACACACCCAACATGCCGGTCTGTAGCAGCATCATGAAGATGTAAAATTCTTTCACCCGATTTTCAATCGCGTCCCACGACGACAAGACGGCCAGCGGCCCGAGCAGCGTGGTGAGCATCACCAGCAGCAACGATATCCCGTCGATGCCGACGTGATAATTCGCTCCGAGCGTCTGAATCCATCGCACATTCTCGACGAACTGCATCTGGTCCGCATTTTCATAATTGAACCAGAACCACAGCGGAACCGAGAGCAGAAAGCCGGCGATCATCACGAAATTCGACCACCACTTGATCAGGCCCGTGTCCTCCTTTTTGAGGAAGAGGAGAACAAGCACCCCTGCTAACGGCCAGAAGGCGACGATGCTCAGGATATGCGCACGAAAGAAGTCCATGTCCACTCCAACAATGTATCTCTTACGGATGTCCCCACAGAACGTAACCGATAAAGATCAAGACGCCGAGGATCATGACCAGCGCGTAATTCTGAACGTAACCGGTCTGGATCAAGCGAATCGGCCAGCTCACGGTCTTGATAAAGCCGCCGATGAAACGGACCAATCCGTCGACAATCCATCGATCCCACCAACCGGAGCCGATAGCACTCCAAACAGTTACGGCCGCCGAACCATTTACTAAGCCATCGACTACCCTCGCATCAAATCTCCACATGCCGATGCCGGCATCCTTCGCCCGATTCACGAAGAGCGCATCGTACAGCTCATCGACGTTGTACTTGTTGAGCAACACCGGATACACTGGACCGTATAGCGCCTTCTCGCGCTGCTCTTCCCAGCTCCGGCGGCAATATTTCGAATATGCCAATCCAAACCCGATGAATGCGATGGCCACGGAAACGGCGGCCATACCGAATTCAGCAGCAGGACTGTAGTTCGTCTCCGCGGCATGCGGAATCGGAAGCGGCTCAAAAACGGGCTCAAGGAAATGTTCAAATGCATTCGATCCGCCCATCCACGCCGGGATTCCGACATACCCAGCGACGACCGATCCGATGGCGAGGACGATCAACGGGACCGTCATCGACTTGGGCGATTCATGGATGTGCTGCTCCGTGTGATGATCCACTCTCGATTCGCCATAGAAAGTCATAAAAATGAGACGGAACATGTAGAACGCCGTCATTCCCGCGACAGTGACGCCGATCACCCACAACAGGACGTGACCCTGATTGCTGGAAAATGCTTTCCAGAGAATTTCATCTTTCGAAAAGAAGCCCGCGAAAAGCGGGGTCCCAGCAATGGCCAGCGCTCCCACGAACATGGTCCAGTGCGTCGTTTTAATCTTGTCCTTTAATGCACCCATTCTTCGCATGTCCTGCTCATGATGCATTGCGTGGATCACACTGCCGGAACCGAGAAAGAGCAGTGCCTTGAAGAATGCGTGAGTCATCAGGTGGAAGATGCCGGCGGCGAATGCCCCAACACCGAGCGCGAGGAACATGTAGCCGAGCTGGCTGACTGTAGAGTAAGCGAGGACGCGCTTGATGTCGTTCTGCACCAGTCCGATAGAAGCTGCGAACAACGCGGTCAGCGCGCCGGTCACGGCGACGACCGTCATCGCCTGAGGCGCCATCTGATAAATGAAATTGCTCCGCGCGACCATGTACACGCCGGCCGTGACCATCGTTGCGGCATGGATGAGGGCGCTCACCGGCGTGGGTCCTTCCATCGCATCCGGCAGCCAGGTGTAAAGCGGAATTTGTGCAGACTTTCCCGTCGCCCCGATGAACAGCGCCAGCGCGATCCCGATAAACAGAGGATCACTCACGTGGAAGCGACCTGCGGTTATTCCCTCGCGAACGGCCTCACCGACCCTCGTGAATTCCAGCGTCCCGAACGTGGCGAAGATGAGCATGATGCCGATCGAGAAACCCCAATCACCGACTCGGTTCACCACGAACGCTTTCTTTGCGGCATCGCCTGCGCTTTTTTTGTGGAAGTAGTACCCGATCAACAGGTACGAACAGAGGCCCACGCCTTCCCACCCGACAAACATCATCAAATAGTTGTTGCCCAGGACAAGCATCAGCATCGAGAACATAAAGAGGTTGAGGTAGGCGAAGAATCGGTAGAAGCCGTCCTCTTCGTGCATGTAGCCGATCGAGTAAACGTGAATCAGGAAACCAATCCCGGTCACCACTAGAATCATGACTGCCGAAAGCGGATCGAGCAGGAAGCCCCAATCCACAGAGAACCGCGCTAAGCCGCTCTTCGTGTGGGCAGGGCCAGCATTCATCCATTCGTAGAGCTTTACCGTGTGCGAGCGGTGCTCGGGTTCCAACTGAAGAAGCTGAGCCACCGCCCCGGCCGCAAAAATGAAGGAAATCAAAACTGCGCCGCACGCGAGAACACCAACGGCGGTCTTGGACATCCGTTTTCCAAAGAGGCCATTGATGGCAAAACCAATTGCCGGGAAGAGTGGGATGAGCCAGATCAGATCTAAAAAATTCATTCGTCCCCTAAATCCGCTATCCGATATCTCCCGTCTACCACTTCATCAGATCAATCTCGTTGATGTTCATCGTTTCCTTGTTCTTGAACATCGCAATCACGATCCCAAGACCCACCGCGGCTTCCGCCGCAGCCACCGTAATAACAAAGATGGCGAACACCTGCCCGGTCACCTGTTGCAGCCGGTCGGAGAAGGCAATCAGGTTGATATTCACGGCGTTCATCATCAATTCGATCGACATCAGGATGATCATGATGTTCCGCCGTGTCAGAACCCCGATCACGCCGATCGTGAATAGTGCCGCGCTGAGTAGCAGGTAGTGATATGTGGTTACCATTTTTCGCCCTATTCCGCCGGTGTCCGCTTCTTCGACAGAACGACTGCGCCAACGATCGCGACGAGCAGCAAAATGGAAGCAATTTCAAACGGCAGCAAATACATCGTATACAGTGCCGTGCCCACCTGTTCGGAATTGCCCGGAATGCCTGCCGC
>QHXC01000274.1 GCA_003222815.1 Acidobacteriota bacterium
CCTCTACTGGCCCGACTTGAGCTCGGCGTATACTTGCGTGGCGAACCGCTGCGCGACAGTGGTGTTCGTGTTGCCAACCTTGGCGTCAGACTGGGGAACTTTGGAGTCGAAATCAGCCCAGGGCTTCGCGGCGATTACGTCGGTCTCGCTCTTGCCATCCTTGATCATTTTCGAAATGCGATCCCGAACCCCAAGCATCATGTCCCGGTGCGCCATCACGGCGGTCCGGTCCACGGTGGGTCCATGCCCCGGAATGATCTTGGTGTTGGGCCCAGAACGCGCGATGATCTGGCCGAGCCCATTGATCATGCCGTTCAGTTGGCCGCCGTTGCCTCGGTCGATATTGGGGTATTGGACGGACCGGAAAAAATCGCCGGTCATGATCACGTCGTTTTGCACGAAGCGAACCATGGTGTCGCCGTCGGTGTGAGCGGTCGCGATCGGAATCAACTGCACGTCTTCGCCATTCATGTGGATCGCGAGTTGTGAGTTTACGCTATAGGTGATCACCGGAAGCCCGATCGGCAGAGTGGCGGGGGGCGGGGTACCGTTCGCGGCCGGGGCGGGGTGCATGAGCCGGTTCCGCAGGCTTCCGCGGGCCAGGATGGTAACGCCTAGCTTGCCGAAATTCTCATTACCGCCGGTGTGGTCGCCGTGCACGTGCGTATTGACCATGTATTTGATCGGGGCGTTGGTGATCTGCTTGATGGCGGCGACAATCTTGTCGGTCAACGGGGCAAACTGACCGTCCACCATGAAAACCCCATCCGGACCAGCCAGCACGCCGATGGTGCCGCCTTGTCCGTCGAGGGTGTAGAAGTTGTTGCTGATCTTGTTGGTCTTGATCTGAACCTTGCTGAAGTCGGGCGCCTGGGCATTGGCGAACACGGCCATGATGGCCGACGCGGCCAGGACCACAAACGAAAATCGAATCGCTGTTCTTCTCATGGGTGGTTACTCCTTCCATACGGGAAGTCAAGGAAATGGGCGTAGTCTACCACCTTCTTGAGGTCCGCGGGTAGCTGTCAACGACTCTTTCCAAAAGCCCGGACGAGACCGATCGTGAACCGGAACTCATCTCGTTCTCTGGCGGCAATCCAACGTTGACGCGTTGAGCCGGATCATGTCCCACCGGTGTGGTCTGATCTTGCGAAGTTGGGCCCAGTAGCCGTTCCTCCGGTATAATCTGCTCACCTTGTAGTCTACTGTCGATGGAATTGGAGCTTTTCATGCGTAACGCCGTGTTGCTGGTAATCATGAGTCCGGTCGTTCTCTGGGCGCAGATCTCACCGCTCTCTCCGGAACAACGAGCAACGTTCCACGGCCGAATGAGTGAGGCCGTGGAACCGTTTCACATCGTCGGCAACATTTACTATGTTGGCGCCAGGAACATTGCCTCGTACCTGATCACCACGCCGGAAGGCCACATCATGATCGATACCGGGACAAAGGAAATGCACGATGTGATTCGGGCGAATGTCGCAAAGCTTGGATTCAAGCTGAAGGACATCAAAATCCTCCTGTCGGGACACGCACACTTTGACCACGTGCAAGGGCACGCGGCCATGAAGAAGGTGACCGGTGCACAGGTCATGGCGCTCGGTGAGGACGCTCGAGCGCTCTCGGCTGGAACCGATATATCGCCGTTAGGAGACGAGGGCTGGGAGCCGGTGAAGGTCGATCGCGTCCTGAAGGATGGCGACACCGTTACATTGGGTGGGATTACGCTGCGCGCCATCTGGACGCCAGGCCATACGCCGGGTTGCACGACGTGGACGACCAGGGTACAGGAAAAGGGTAGACCCTACTCGATTGTATTCCAGGCCTGTGGGGTTCCCAACGCTGGAGTGAAGCTGGTTGGGAACACGAAGTTTCCGACGCTCGTTGAAGACACGCTGCGGTCGTTCCGCATTCAAAAGACGCTCAAGCCCGATATCTATCTCCCGATGCACCCCGAAAGCTATTTGGCCGGCAAGGTCGAAGCGATTAAGGCAGGCAAAACTCCTCATCCTTTGCTGGATCCAGAGGGCTACGCGAAGTTGGTCGCCGATACGGAAACCAATTTTCAGAAGAGAGTGCAGGAAGAGCGCACAAAGACATCTCCTCCTGAAAAATGAAAGCCATCTCATCAAGACGGCAATCCAGAGCCGCGCTGCAGTAAGCGATGACTATCGTCAACCCTAATGCCGTCAAAAGACGTACTTCAACGCAAGTTGCAGGATGCGCGGATCACTCGCCGTGAGGATCTGGCCGAACGTTGCGCTGGTAAAATTCACGGTCGGATTGCCCAGATTCACGAGGTTCGGGACATTAAATGCCTCGGCTCGGAATTCGACAGATTGCTTCTCGCGGACCTGGAATGCCCGCGTCAGGCCCATATCGATTCGAACACTCTTCGGGCCGCGAACATTACGGGGGCCCATAGCGCCGTAGGTGCCGGTTAGAGGCTGCACGAATGCCGCAGGATTGAGCCAGGAAGCGGCGCTCTGTTTGGCCGCGTACGGACTGGGGAGCACTTGATTCGGGTATTGGTCCGTTGTTCCCGACAACGCATTATCGAGGCCGGAAGCCACCGTCAGAGCGCTGCCGGATAAGATCCTGACGATTCCGGAGATCTTCCAGCCAGTGCCCAGTATCCGCAGTGTTCCGTTAGAAAATTGCGGCGTGGCATACACCGTCGACAGATTGAAAATGTGCCTCCGGTCCAAATCGCAATTTCCTTGATTGGCTCCACGGCGCTCAGGAATTTGTCCGCCGTTGTTTTGGACGACGGTGGTTTGTCCCTGGTCGATGCAATGCGACCACGTATAGTTCCCTTGCACTGTCAGGCCATTGGCGGCGCGGCGCTGAACGGACAGCAATAATGCGTTATACATGCGCGTTCCGCCGTCGTCTGCATTCACGACGTTCGAGTAGAACCGGCCCTGATCCGGGTTCTTCAAATTCAAAGCGCGGCGCTGGATCGTATTGTTGGTCGAAGAGCAGGGTGTGAAGTTCGCTCCGTTGATCACGCAACTACTGCCGGGTATATAGACGGCCGGATTGCCCTCGTTGCTGTTCAAAACGTGTATACCGGTGCTGCCGATATAGTTGCCCGCGACTAACCAATCCTTCCCGATTTGCCGCTGGATGCTGAGATTCCACTGATTAATGTAGGGCATTTTGAGATTGAGCGGAAGATTGGTGACCACAGCATTGGATAAAAACCCCGTATCTGGGCCCACGGGTTTTAAAGGGAAAGGATTTCCTCCCGAATAGCCTTGCCACGGATCATCGAAAGTACCAACCGGATTCGTAAGAATCACGCGAGTCCCCCACGGTGGCCCATCCCGCAGCGAGGTAAACTGGTACAAGTGCGGATAGTCAAAGAAGATTCCGTAGGCCGCTCGAATCGTCATTTGACCGTTGCCTTGCGGATCCCACGCGAGTCCCAACCGTGGTGCAAAATGCAGCCAGGCATTCGGCGCGAACTTATCGTTGGAAACTCCTGGGTCGCCTGGGAACAGAAGTCCTGCCGGAGCATTCTTAAAGACGGTACTCCGGCGCCCCTGATCGAACCAGTCGTTCTGGAAATGGAACATCCGGCCCAACTTGTCCCGCTGTCCCAGGAACGGTTCCCATCGAACGCCGGCATTCACCGTGAGCCGTGAACTCGTTTTCCACGTGTCCTGGAGGTACATGCCCAGGTAGTCCTGGCGGGGGTAGTGTGTCGTTATATTTTGTTGCGTGAACGTGTTCATCTTTCCCAATATGAAATCGCCCATCGAGTGGCCGGTGTTCGCAGCGGTGAATGAAACGGATCCCACAGCCGTTGAGACAGAGAGGACATTGAGCATGGAATGAATATAGTTCGTTCCGAATCCGATCTGGTGCGCTCCCCGTATCCAACTGACATCGTCGGACGCCTGGAATACCGTGTTGTTACTCCAACCTGGAGTTGCCGCCTGATTCCCAGCAGCGAACGCTCCCGTGACGGAGAGTATCAACATCTTCGGCAATCCCGGTGCGTAATAAAAATTCTTCACGCCGAGATCGCTCAGGTTATAGAAATCGTGTACGCTTTTCTCGCCGAGTGTTCGAAGCGCTGTTGCGTGGAAGGAATTCACAATTCTCGCACTCCATACATACGTATCACCCAGAACAAACGACTGGGCTCGCACCTTCTTATCTCCCTCCAGCAGAGAAAGCGTACTTGTACCGTCGTAGGGCGCTGGCGCGTCGAAGCGTGCAAATTCATAGCGGCCGAACAGTGAATGTTTTTTGCTGTCTTGGTAGTCGACCTTGCCCACGATCACATGTTCGTTGCTCTTGATGATCTGACCATAAGTAACCCGGCCGCATGAATCGGCCGCGTTGGGAAGTCGCTTCACGAGGTTTAATGCCGCAGGAGAAAACAGCAAAGGATCGATCCGATTGTTAGCGAACGGCGCCCTCAATGTGATCTGCCGTCCGGCATTGCACGCGGGGGTCGTGATGGCCGTCCAGTCACCGGCGAGCATCGCTGGCGTGGGAACGAAAGCAACGCCTTCAACCGGCGCGGAGCGCAAGGTCGTCGACTGGTCGCCTACGAAGAAAAACAGCTTATTCTTAATAAGCGGCCCGCCGAGCACTCCGCCAAACTGGTTGCGCTTCAGCGAATCTCGTTTTGGCGCGAACGCATTGCGGGCGTTCATCGAACCATTACGAACAAATTCGAATAAATCGCCATGAAACTCGTTGGTGCCGGATTTCGTGACGGCGTTAACCGCTGCCGACGAGTGCTGCCCATATTGGGCCTGTAACGCGCTCGTCTCCACCTTGAATTCTTGGAGGGCATCTGGAAAGGGCAGCGGCAGGTTGAGGTTGTTGTACGGATCGTTGTGAGTTCCTCCATCCAGTATGTAGACCAGGCCGTTATTCAGCCCGCCCCCGACTGAAATGGAGTCGGTAGGATAATTCCGGCCCGACGTGGCAGTGCCTGTAGCTTGTGCTCCTCCGCCGACTGCCGCCCCTGAAAGAACAATGAGGTCCGTGACCTGACGTCCATTAAGCGGAAGTTCCAATATTCGGACGTTCTCCATCACTTGGCCAACGGCCGTGCTCCGCGTCTCAACCAGTGCCGCATTCGCCTGCACTTCGACCTCGTCGCTTACTTGACCCACCTGGAGAACGATGTTGATTACTGGGTTGCTGTTGACCTGTAACACGATTCCGGTTTGCGCATACAAGCGGAATCCGGGGAGGGATGCTTCCAACCGATATGGACCGATGGGCAAATTAGGCAGTGAATACGAGCCGGTTTCATCTGTCACTGTGGTCCGCTTCAGGCCCGTTTCCGTCTGCGTCATCGTAACTTCCGTGCCCGGCAAAACCGCCCCGGTCTGATCCTTCACGGCACCGCTGACTTGGGCCGTGGACTGCCCCCAGGCGCCACTGCAGGTGAGAATGCAAAATAGAAATGCAATCACCACATGGATGCCAATGTTTCTCATTTTTCCTCCATCTCGAAGACACCAAAGCCAAAGGATGGGCCGCTCGCTTGAAATTCGGCGAGCTTAACAGACCATCACGTATTAAGCGAGTCTTTCTGGGAACGTTTCAGCAGGGGAATGCCGGTCAGCCAATAGCTCTACTGCTGTTCGAGAGTCACCTCGAACCGAGCCACATTCGAAGAAGTCTTAGAGCTTTCATCGGCGTAAAAAAACTTCAGTATCTTCATACCTTGAAACAACGTGGTCGCGGGCGGTTGGCCCGCGGCATGCGCAATTTCGTCGATGAACGACTGCATGACGAAGGAGACGCCGTTGCTATCCCACGCAGGCTGCCTCCTCTGTCCAAATTGTCTTCTTATAATAACGCTACTCCAAAGTAAGCGCTTTCGTGCCATTTGCGCCGTCCAAAGGTCACCGTATACTCAATTAGGGTGAGTGAAAGCCTGCATTTTTTAGGTGCTTCCCGAATTTCCGTTCCCTGCGTATTTCCTTAGGCTTATGGCGGCTGAGCACTGTTTATGAGATTAACCCTTCGCCAGTTTTGGCTTTTCAGCGCCCTCCTTCCTCTTCTTATCAGTACAGGAACCACCCGTGGCGCAGTTCAGTCTTCTTTGAAGCCTCCACAAGAGTATCTGCGCATGCCGGGACTGAAGGGGATTCGACAATCGGAGTTGAAGCTTTCCTCATTCGGAACTTCTGACGCGGCTGTCATGAAGCTGGACCTCACGATTGATGCTCCCATTACGGTAAGCCGCGACCGTGTTGAACCGCTCGATAATAGCAAGGGCTTTGTCTGGTACGGCCGCGTTGATGGCGCTCCTTACAGCACGGCGATCTTTGTTGTCGATGGCAATACCGTCAGCGGACACGTCACGCGCGGCGACGGCGCCGTTTACGAAGTCCGGACAGCGGAAGACGGAACAAAGTGGACACTCGAGATCGACCAATCTCAATTTCCAGATGGAGATGACGCTGTCCCGGTTCCCCGCGACGCCGCGGGCACAGCCGCAGTTGCTGCAGACACGGCTTCAAACAACCTCGGTGACACGGACGACAGTTCGACAATTGATGTTTTGGTCCTCTATACCTCGGCAGCCCGAGTTGCCGCAGGCGGAGCGGCAAGCATTCAACAGTTGATACAGCTCGGAATCTCGGAAACCAATCAAGGTTATGCCAACAGCGATGTCGTCCAGAGGGTGCGCTTGGTTCGGGCCCAGGAAGTCAACTATGCCGAATCTTCCTCCGGAATTGCGACGGACCTCAACCGCCTTCGCACTGCGGGTGATGGTTTCATGGAT
>QHXC01000275.1 GCA_003222815.1 Acidobacteriota bacterium
CGCCCCCGGGAGGACCGCGCCGCTTGAATCGTGCACCGTCCCGGAGATTGTGGCTGTATTGACCTGCGCCAAAGCGAGTTGGGCACAAAGCGCGAAACCCAACAGTGCCAAAGAGAAATTTCGGATTGCCATGAACCGACCTCCCACCCAATTGGATTTGAAATGGCGCCGAGACTGCTGCGCCAGTCCACTTCGATGAAGGAACTCATAACCAAAGGGAAACCTGCTGATCTTGTACCAGGGAGAAATCGAGTTCGAATACCACGGAGTAGAAGTTGGTGTCTAGCAGTTTTTGGTCTGATTTTTTCTGATCAAGCGTGCGCTTGGTTATGCCTTCGACTGGGCCGAGCTTAAAGTGCTGTGAAATGGGGGCTACGTCCAATACTGTTCACTTAACTACCATTCGGAGGTTTCATTCGGATGAGAATTGGGAATTGAGCATTGGTCAGATCCGGTCTGATCTGACCAATGCTCAATTCCCAATTCTCAATTCTCATCCGAATGGAAAGCTGACCCAGATTCGCCCGTTAGGTGAACAGTAATGGGGCTACGTCCCCATTTTCACATTTTAATGTACTATCTCAGGGTGAGTTGGGCAGGATCAGGCGAAGATTTTATGAGATCACGATCTCGGTTCATGGCACCTGCTTGTGTCCTTGCCGCCCTCCTTATGAGTGCTGTTCTCGATGCAGGCTGCAACTTCAATGCTGCACCCCAAAAATCTCCAAGAGAAGATCTGCCCTGTCCTTCCATTGTCAGAAAACTTCCCAACCTTGAACTAAAAGACATTTCGATCGATGGACTTCCTTATCTGACAAGATACTCTCTGCCGACTGCAGATGGAGCTGGATTCTGTCGATACCTTGAACGTATTCAGCATGATCACGAGGTGAAAATTGAAGAAGGTCTCGTGGATATGATGGGCGATTATTTCTTGGCAAGTCAAAAGATCGAAACCGGCTATTTCCTCAGCTACAAGATTCGTAATCGACAAATACCTCAAATCATCCTGGATGGCGCCTCTTCGGAAAGCGAACAAGCCGATCTATTTCTCAAAGCGATTGATTCAGACCCGGATGCCGCAAGGAAGGCTTTGCTTGAAAAACAGATCAAAGATCTCTCTGCTTCCGATAGAAAAGAAGGCGCTCTTAAACTTATTCAGTTGCTGCTTGAAAAGTCTTGGGCCTTCAATCCCACAGTTCAACAATATCTTGGATCAGACAACTACCATGACGACAGCTATGGCTTTGTTGAACGAGGCTTAAGAACAACCTCCTATTCTCACATGGGCACGACGGTTGATTTATTCTTGAATTCCGACGTCGCTGTTTTTCCGTCTGAATATAAATCAACGCTTCAGGCAGCAAGAAAACTGCTGCCCGAAAAAGCAAAAAGGATACTCATCATTGGGCCTGGTCTGGACTTTAGCAATCCTGAACTTGGAGAGGAAATCCCTCAACAATCCTACGAGCCTTTTGCCATCATCGACATTCTCTTGAAATCGAAGAGGTCCGATTTTGAAGACATTAAAATAGATTTGTTTGATATCAGCCCTCGAGTCGAGCAGCATTGGGAAGGTCTTCTCAAGTCGGCAAGCCAAGGCAATCCGTATCGCTTGACCCTCGTCGTAGGTGGAAATCGATTATCAGATGAGATCAGCTACGTAACTCACTTTGGAGACTCCCTTCCAGGAGTAGTCGCCTCCGAAATCTCTAGAAAACAGAGTCGCCGGCCCGCTCCCCGAACATTAGACGCCGATTCTGTAACCTTACGGACATTGACGATTCCGGCCTCTGTCGTGAAAAAATTTCATCCTTTTCAGGGTGATTTGACCACGACTGATCTTGAAAAATTGGCTCTTGAAAATGGCGGTAAATACGACATCATTTTTTGCTTCAATACGATGGAATATCTGAATGAAACCGAGCGGGCCCTGGCAGGAATCAATATCCGAGAGTCTCTTGTCGAGAACGGAGTTTTCATAACGGACAACCGTTTTGAAACCGATTCGGGAGAACGCCCCCAACAGCCCCCAAAAAACACGTCAGCCGCCAAACCCATCTTCGAACCCTCATTCCTTGAGATGGTCACCGATGTCATTAATGCTGGCCGCCACATGGTAATTTATAGAAAAGGACAAAAATAACTTGTGCTCGCGGGCCATCCGCGCAATGCGCGGCTAAAACAGTTTGGGCTACGACTTTGACGGGGAATTGACGATAGTGCAAATTTCACGCCCCTTATTTCTCTTTCTACTTTTGGTGTTCGCCCTTCCCATCCACGGGTGCTCATCGTCTGATAAAAACGGCGCACGGCAGCAACCGGTGCCAGCAAGTCACCACCCCGCTGTTGTGTCCTCATTGACACCCTCTGCCGCCGTCAGGCTCATGGACGGCATGGGAAGGGTCGATTTCGCGATCACGACGAACTCCAAAGAAGCTCAGGCGTTTTTCAATCAAGGAGTCGCGCAACTCTACGGATTCTGGTTCGTGGAAGCGGAGCGGTCGTTCCTGCAGGCCGCTAAGCTCGATCCGGGCGCGGCGATGGCTTATTGGGGAATTGCGATGGCTGCACCCGGCACCTTCCTCCCCATGTATCAACTCGGCCTCACTCCAAATCCGAGGCTGCCTGCGGTTGCCCCACCCAACTCTCCCGAATCGCGCGCGCGCGGGGCGATTGTCAAAGCCCAAACGTTGCGCAATTCCATTACGCCACGCGAACGCCTGTACATTGAAGCGGTGGCATCGCGCCACAACCCCCAGTTGCGAGATCCGGACGCCGCCTACATTGCCGCCATGAGAGGGCTCGTCGAATCGTTTCCGGACGATCTGGAAGCGAAGTCGATGCTCGCGCTGGCACTCGAGAATGGCTACGATGCATCGACGAAGTCTCCCAAAGACGGGACAGCTGAGAGCCTGAAGTTGTTACGACAGGTTCTAGCGAAGAAGCCGGATCATGTAGGGGCCAGTCATTTTTGGATTCACGCTCTCGAAGGAAGTAAAAATCTACGGGATGCGCTGCCCATTGCCAACCGTTATGCCGCGCTGGCACCTAATATCCCTCATGTGCTCCACATGCCCGGCCATGTTTATGCGCAGATCGGCATGTTCGATGAAGCCGTAAAGGCATTCCTGGCGACGGCCGCCAAGGAACGCGAATACATGTCCGCCGATCCGCAGTACTCGAAACTCAGCTACGTGCACAACGAGATTCTTCTCCTTCATGTGTTCGGATCGCAAGGCCGCTATCGAGATGCGATGTCCCACATCGCCGATCTCATGTCGGCCAAAGAAAATCCCGCAGAGCGCGAAACCGCCGTCTTTTTTTACCGCGTCGGCTGGTTTGCCTTGATGAAGACGCTCGTGCGATTTGAAAAGTGGCACGAGATTTTGGATGGAAAAACGCTTCCCATCCTCGGCCAACCTCCTGAATCCATTTGGTACCATTGGGCTCAGGGTATCGCGTATGCGTCCACTTCTAACGTCGCAGGCGCGCGGAATTCGTTACGGCTTATGGAGCAATTGATCCAATCACTAGGGGGCAGCACCAATGCGATTCCGCAGCAGTTCCAGATCGCGCGTTCCGAACTCGAGGCTTATATCGACGCGAACACGGGAAACGTCAAGAAAGGACTCGACGGACTCGATCGTTCCGCCAGATTAGAATCCGAACTGCCTTACACCGACCCTACGGTATATCCGCGTCCTGTTCTCGAGTTGCTGGGCAGAACTGCGCTCAACGCTCATGATTTCAAAACCGCGGAATCTGCTTACCGTCGAGCGCTCGAGAATGAACCCGGTAGTGGCCGGGCCCTGTGGGGTCTGGCGAAAGCATTTGAAGGTTTAGGAAAAAATGACGACGCGGAAAAAATGCTGAAGGAGTTTCGCCAGGTGTGGCGCGGGGAAGAATTGAGGTAACCGCCCCGACTACATGCTTTGAAAAAACGTGCAGGCATGAATGTAGATGCCTAACGCCGAATTGCCGGCATGACCTCTTTGGCAAACCGTTCTATTTTCTCCTTCCGCTCAGGCCAACGGCCCACCATGAATTGAAGCGCCATGTGCTGCACGCCGATCTCCTCAAAGCGTTTCAGCGCGGCGATGAGTTGCTCAGGATTGCCTTTGAGTGTGTCCTCCTCCTGGGGCACCGGCTCCCTGGTGATCTCAACGGGGCGGCAACAACAGAGCTGGACCTGAGCCGGGTCTCTGCCTGCCTCGGCCGCCAATTTCCGAACGTTGGCAAACTTGGCCGCCAACTCCTGAGGCTTGATTTTCACAAAGTAGGAGAACCAGGCATCGCCATATCGGGCCGCACGTTTTTGCGCGGCTTCACTTTCTCCGCCCGTCCAGATCGGGAAGCGAGGTTTCTGAACCGGCTTCGGGCTGACGGACACCGGGTCGAAACGGTAATGGAGCCCCTCAAAGTGTGGCCGCTCTTCCTTCCAGAGAGTGTTGAATATCTCAAGTTGCTCATTGGACATCGCCCCTCTGTGCTTGAAAGGCACGCCCAACGCGTCAAACTCTTCTACCATCCAGCCGATCCCCACGCCCAGGATCAGTCGTCCTTTGGAGAGGGTGTCAATGGACGTGGCGATTCTGGCCGTGTAAAGCGGGTGGCGATAGGGCAAGACGCAGACGCTGATGCCGAGCTGGACCTTTTCGGTGCATCCGGACAAGAAGGCCAGGCAAGTGAGAGGCTCCAGGAAAGGAACATCCGGGGCGACGAACCATTGTTGGTTGTCTTTATACGGGTAAACGGTTTTCATTTCCCAGGGATTGACCATGCGTTCCGCCGCCCAGACCGAATCGTAACCCAGGTTCTCGGCTTGTTGTGCCGCTTCACTCAGAACTTCCGGGACTGCCGCCTTACCCGAGACTGGTAGAAAAACTCCAAGTTTCAATGAAGCAGTGAGACTAACAGATGCATTGAATCTGGCGCAAGCGATTGCACGAACGGATGGTGGTCTAGTTTGGAGAAAATCCCAAAGCAAGCTCGTAACCGCGGGCTTTATGCCTGGGATCTCTACGACGCAGCTCCAGAAGGAACGTACGTAAACTTCCTTCGTTTCAAACGCAGGAATGGGCTCTCCAGCCACTTAAAAGAGGCAGCAGCGAGCAAGAATGTAACGCCAAGTGCACAGAGCCACGAAAGCAACCATCCGTGAGTAGGATGATACCGGCTGAAAAGCTGAAGCGAGAGACGCCAACTAAGAACATGATACGCGTAAAGACCGTATGAAATCTTGCCCAAATATACGAGCCCAGAATGCTTCATGAACGGTGCCCCGTCCTGGGCGGCCCCTAGTACGGACAGGACCATCGCAACGCCTCCGAGCGACATCAGCGGATATCCGAGTAGGCCTCCAACCAGCGTTGGTACGCGATCGTGCAACCCGCAGTACAGGCCGACAACCATCCACGCGGAACCTCCCATCAGAAGCAACGCCAACCTGGCCGGAAGCCCAATGCGGAACGTCGCGCGTCCGTGAAGAATCACTGCCAGCAGGATCCCGCAGGCGATTGAGTCAAGCCGGGCGAAGGTGTTGTACCAAATAGGGTCTCCTCCCTGATGTTCGAGCAGTAGCATCAAACGAGACAAAGTGCCCACCATCACCAATCCGATCGCGATTCCGCAGATAGTTCTCTTGGACGCCCTGCGCAAGACCAGGGGCCAGAACAGATAGAATTGTTCCTCGAACGACACACTCCACAAAGGGCCGATGGTGCTGGCTTGAGGAAAACCCCGCAGGACCATGATCCAGTTTCCCGCGAACAATAGGAACGAGAGTGCGTAAGCCCATCCTACGACTTGACTTCGGTCGAACAGCGACAGCAGCCCAGCAAGGGCAATCACAAAGAAGTAGAGCGGCCAAATCCGAAGGAGGCGCCGGATGTAAAACGCTTTCAAGTCTGCTGTGCCTTTTAACTCCCTCTCCCGCAATAACAGCTCTGTGATCAGGAATGCACTGAGTATAAAGAACACGTCGAGACTGCACATGCCCGCTTTGATGGTGCTCACGATCAAAGACGCAAGAGCGGTCGGAACGTGACGCACGGAATAGAGACTCTCTTGCATCGGCAGCATGTGGTAAGCCCAGACCGCGCAGAAGAGGAAGAAACGGATGGAATCCAGCTCAGGGTAATAAAACCGCTCTGTTAGCTCCTTAGGATCCGGATGGCTCAAAGCGACCGC
>QHXC01000276.1 GCA_003222815.1 Acidobacteriota bacterium
GAGTCACTTCAAACACGTTTCGAGGATTCCAGCATTTGATGTTTTTCAGATATTTTCTGGACTGCGGATCTCTGTAATTCCTCAGGTCACGGAGGTCTGAGATGAGCGATTGGTGGAATCTACTTCTGTCCGTAGTTGGATCGGATTTTTAGCCGACAAATGTGGCGTGTAGGCGTGTACAACTCACGATGTAAGCGTTTTCCTGACAAAAAGGGTGGATTTATGGCACGAGTGGTCGCCGGAAACCCGCTCTGGGTGCCGTTTTGACGATTTTTTTCACCAATTGGGTGCTACCACTTTCGAACACTTGCTGGGTCACCGTACAATTGAATTACAAGTGTTGTTGGGATATTCGAAGAGGTGGAAGGTTTTACCACATCGTGAACTCGAGGAATCTACGCAAAGATAAGTTGGTTCGGCAAAATGTAAGACTTCGTGTCAACCCGCAACTGACTTTCTCTTTGGATCAAACTGCGTTACTTGATCAGACACAAGATGCCCTCATTGTTTGTAACCTCGAGGAACAAATTGTTTTTTGGAATGAGGGTTCGGAACGTCTGTATGGTTGGCTTGCTTCGGAAGCCCTCGGCCAAAACGTCTATGCACTCCTGGACCAAAAACCTCTTGCGGGTTCGGAAAAAGTAAAAGGGACAATTGTCGGTGAGATGCGTCAGGTTACGAAGGATCGCAAAGAGATCATCGTGGAGAGCCGGCGGAAACTCATGCACGACGACGCCGGGCATCCCAAAGCCGTTTTGATCGTCAACACGGACGTTACGGAAAAAAAAGAGTTGGAGACTCAGTTCCTTCGTGCACAACGCATGGCAAGCATCGACAGACTGCTTGGCGGCATCGCGCATGATCTGAACAATGTGTTGTCACCCATGCTCTTCGCCAGCAGCATCCTCGAGCGAAAATGCGTGGACGCTGAGGCCAAGCGTTTGCTCGAAACGTTACGAGTCAACGCGGAACATGCGGGGCGTCTCATTACAATGCTTCTCTCATTCGCCAAAGGAATTGATGAAGAACGAACATCGCTCGATCTTGGATGCCTAATTGAACAAACCACGCAGATTCTTAGGAGCGTTTTTGCCAAATCCATCGAGTTTAAGACGGCGATCCCAAAGAAGCTTGGAACGGTCCTGGGCAATGCAACTCGGTTGCATCAAGTGCTGATGAACCTTTGCATGAACGCCTGTGACGCCATGCCCAATGGCGGAGTATTGACGATCGAGGCAGAGAACGTTGTTCTTGATGATACGGCGGCCCGGATATCTCCTGATGCGAAGCCTGGCAGACATATCCTGCTTCGGGTATCCGACAATGGCATCGGCATACCGGCAGAGAACCTAGACAAGATTTTCGAACCCTTCTTCACGACGAAGGAAGAGCGCCAGGGAACCGGTCTCGGTTTACCGACTGTCTCAAGGATCGTAAAGGCACACCAGGGATTCATCACGGTCACGAGTAAGCCTGGACACGGAGCGACGTTCGAGATCTTCCTTCCAGTGGAGGGATCGCTACGCGCCGCAGATTCTAATGTGAGTGAAATCGCGGTAACACGGTCCCAGAGAACGAACGTAGCGATTTACAAGGAGGAACGGAAAGGAACCGTGACTTTGCGCGCGAAAGGTCAGTCGGCCGGAGGGACTGCCGACGCCCATTGAAAGGCCGGCAGCCTTCGGCAGAAGTCCCTGTGAATGAACTTGTAGCCAGCTATAGCTAGGCAGGATTATGCAAGTGTTGGAAAAGACCTCCATTCGTGTCTTGATCGTCGATGACCACGAGCTTTTTATGACAGGGTTATCGTCAGTCCTCCAGCGAGAGCCGGGATTGACGGTCATCGGACAGGCAACGAATAAAACCGAAGCGCTTTCGGCGGCGGCTCTGCGTCCCGACATTATTCTGCTCGATCTGGATCTGGGTAAAGAAAACAGTCTCGAGTTTCTTCCGGAATTGCTGACGATCGGAGACGGAGCGCGCGTTATCGCGGTAACGGGCGTGCCGGATCCTGAGCTTCACCTCCGCGCTGTGCGTCTTGGGGCGATGGGCGTGGTGCTGAAAATAGAGTCGTCGGCGTTTTTGATCAAGGCTATTCGGAAGGTTTATTCCGGCGAGGTCTGGTTGAACAACTCGCTCGTCTCGACGGTGATGACGGAGCTGTTGCACGCCAATACCTCCAAAAAGGTGGATCCTGAAGCCGAGAAGATTGCAAGTCTGACCGAGCGCGAACACGAGGTCATCGCTTTGCTTGCGGAAGGCAGACGGAACAAACAGATCGGAGAACAGTTGTTTATTTCCGAAAAGACCGTACGCCACTACTTGACTTCGATCTTCGAGAAGCTTGGGGTCACCGACCGGTTGGCGCTGATGATTTACGCCTATAAGTATGGTCTCGCCAAGCTTTCCGCGCCTGCTCCTCATCCTACTGACAGCACTAGAACTTCTCCCAAATAGGTAAATCCTTTTCACTTTTACTCGGTTGACGGACTGGACAATTGTCCGATGTGCTGAGGCGACAACTAGCCGAGGTTTTTCCCCAAAAAAAAATACATGTATCCGTTAAAAAAAGGGCGGACGCGCCGATGCGCGAGGGCAGGGCGTATGTCAATATCTGGTTCGTTAGCTGTGCTTTGAAGTGACCAGAATGGTGAAGATGCGAAGGTCAAAAGGCGTCGATGAAGTCGCCGCGAATTATAACGTATGGCTCAATGGGTTTCGTAATATCTCGTGCAAGAGCGTCGGTTCAGCACACGAGTTAAGCTGCCCTATCCCGCTAGGTTCACGGGTGTGGACACGGGAGGGCGAGGCTTTAAAGAGGAGACGGTGCTCGATGACTTGAGCGTGGGTGGAATCCATTTGCGGCTCAAGAGGAGCGTACCGCTCGGGTCGAATGCAACGATTTCTGTTCGTCTTTCGACCGCGCCTAAATCCCCCACTCCCTCGTTACGGTTAGCCGCTCGAGGGATGGTGCGTCGAGTAGAACCGCGATCGGATGGGACCTGGGGTGTTGCTATCGAGTTTACCAGGCGCCGCGTATTGTAAATCCCGGCTGGTCCATCTGAGAATTCTTAGAACGGAGGACACGCTATGCGTGTGCAACAGAGACTGGGTTTAACTTTTGTCTTTGGGATCTTGCTTATAGCATCTCCTCGAGCCGGCCTTTCGAATGTCTCCATCCAGAGTAATCAGGAGCCAAGTTTTCAGGAACGCTATCCCCGCTATCGGCTCCGCGCCGGCGATGTTCTGGAGTTGAACTTTCCGTTCTCGCCGGAATTCAACCAGTCTGTTGGCGTTCAACCGGATGGCTACATCAACCTTCGTGGCATAGGGGAGATCCGGGTGCAAGACAAGACGACACCCGAAGTCGTGGAGTCGTTGCGCACGGCCTACAGCAAGATCCTGCGAGATCCAACGATCACAGTAGAGCTTAAAGATTTTGAAAAGCCCTACTTCGTCGTGGGCGGTGAAGTCGCTAAACCGGGCAAGTACGACTTGCGCGGTGACACAACGGTGGTTGAGGCGATCACGATCGCTGGCGGTGTTAGCGAAAAATCCAAGACTTCCAAAGTCCTACTCTTTCGCCGCGTGTCCGACGACTGGGTAGAAGTCAAGGAGGTCGATATGAAGCGCATGTTACACGAACAAGACCTGAGCGAGGACCTGCATTTGCATCCGGGCGACATGATTCTCGTTCCAAAATCGGTCTTCGCGAAGATCACACGTTTCATACCCGTGCCGAATTTAGGGATGTATTTTAACCCGATCAGCCCAGGGGCCCGTTAGGAAGAACGATGGAAGAAGTTAATCTCGAACTGTACAGTGCACCGCGACCACCGGCTGTCCCGCCGCCTTTGACACTGAGGGATGTGGTGGGTGTGGCCTTCCGGCATGTCCGGCTCATGGTGTTGTCTTTCTTTGTAGTCCTGTTCGGTGCTGTCGGCGTCACATGGCTGATGCCTCCGCTTTACGAAGCTGAAGTGAAAATCATGGTCAAGCGCGAGCGCCTCGACCAGGTAGTCGGCGGCAACCAGAACACGCAACTCATCGCCGAGGATTTGACCGAGCAGGATGTGAACTCGGAGGTCGAGCTGCTGAAGAGCCGGGATCTTTTGGAGAGAGTGGTTGTCGAGAGCGGTCTGAACAAGCAAGCCACGAAGTCTTTTCTCAGCTCCGCGCTCGCGCAACTGCCTGGCCAGGCTAAAAAACAGTCCGATCAAGGCCTTCTCACTCTACGTGCGGTCCAAAATCTGGAAAAGAGCCTGAAGGTGGAACCGCTCAAAAGGACGAAGTTGATTCAGGTGACTTACAGCTCGCGCGACCAGCAGGCGTCCGCGACAGTACTGCACACGCTTGTTCGGTTCTATTTAGAAAAACATCTTGCCGTGCACCGCCTGCCCGGCGCGCTCGACTTTTTTCAAAATCAGGTCCAGCAGTATCGCAAAGGATTGACCGAGGCTGAAGAACAATTGGCGGAATTTGGCAGCAAAAATGGAGTGGTCTCGGCGGACCTCGAGAAGGAAATTACAGTACGCCGACTCAAGGACTTTGAGGCGGGGCTCCGGCAAACTCAGGCGTCGATAACGGAGACCGAGCAACGCATTCGCATACTCGAGCAGCAGGCGGCTACGACTCCGGCCCGTCTGACGACTGCGGTAAAGACGGCAGACAATCCATACGTGCTGCAACAGATGAAGACCACGCTGTTGAATCTGGAACTGAAGCGTACGGAACTCTTGAGCAAGTTCGCCCCGGACTACCGCCCGGTTCAGGAAGTGGAGGCTCAGATCGCACAAGCCCGCGAAGCCTTACAAAGCGCGGAGCAGAATCCGGTGCGCGAAGAAACGACGGATCGTGACACTACACACGAATGGCTGGTAGGAGAACTGGCTAAAGCCCGTGCCGAACTGTCCACCTTGCATGCGCGGGTAACGGCGAGCTCACAAATGGTGAGCACGTACAGGGAGCAGGCCCGTCAGCTAAACACGACAGGGATTGTTCAACAGGATTTGGCTCGCGCGGCCAAGACGGCCGAAGAAAATTACTTATTTTATTCACGTAAACAAATTGGCCACTAAACCTTGTCCTTGGATTTCTGTTGGCTTGTTTTGTCAGCCTTGGGCTCGGATTCGGCTTGGATTATCTGGATCGTTCGTTCCGGTCGCCGCGCGAAGTGGAAGTGTTTCTGGGCGTTCCGGTACTGGCTTCGTTGCCCGAGAATTGATTGTTGTTCAACTATGTCCGCAATTTATTTCGAAATTGGAACAAGAGTAAAAACCGTGGATGACAGTTTTGAAGTTTCACAAAAAGCCGAAGCCGATGGAGATCTCCTCCAGGTTATCGGTCCCAACACTGCTCTAAGAAGGAGCGGCCGGTTGCTCGATCGCATGGAGCAAACGCGCGACGAGACCATCAAACTGGTGCAGCGGCTCTTCAGCTCGAAAAGCACCGACATACCCCAGGTTGTGATTTTGTCGGGGGTGGAGCCCGGCAGCGGGTGCAGTTGGGTCTGTGCCCGGGTTGCTGAAATTGTAGCTGCGCATGTGGAAGGTTCGGTCTGTTTGGTCGACGCGAACTTTCACTCGGATTCGATACATCGACACTTCGAAACTGGAAGGTCCAGAAAAGCGCCAGACGAACGGAGCCTGCTCTCGCCTGTCCGCCGGAATGGTCAACCGCCAAAGGGAGGAAAACTTTGGCTGCTATCGCTCAAACCGGCGGGAGATTGGCAAACACCAGGGAGCCTGGATCGCTTTCATTCACGATTGTTAGAGCTACGAAAGGACTTCGCCGTGATCTTGATCGACGCTCCTCCGATCAATACCTACGTGGACGCCGCACTGCTTGGCAGGATGGCCGATGGCTTAGTCATGATAGTGCAAGCGAACCACACACGACGTGAAGCGGCCCAAAGGGCCAAAGAGATCCTCGATGCCGCCGGCGTTCGGGTTTTGGGAGCGGTGCTGAATAAGCGGACCTTTCCCATACCGGAGTTTCTGTATCGCCGGTTGTAGCGCGGTGACATGAAATGCAAGAAGCATTGAATTCAAAGAAAGGGAATGAAGCCTCGATGATGACAAAGCAAGTTCAAGAAAGACGTTACCGACAGACACGCATCAATGTGCCATTCATGGAATTGAAACGTGAACATGAGATTCTTCGCAAAGACCTTCACAAGGTTTGGGACGACGTTTTAGACAGCACTGGTTTTATCGGGGGAGCGGCAGTTGAAGGATTTGAGACAGCGTTTGCAGCCTTCTGCGAGGTGAAACACGCGGTCGGTGTCGGTAATGGTACCGACGCCCTGTTGCTTGCTCTGAAAGCTTTAGGTATTGGTCCAGGCGACGAGGTCATTACCGCAGCGAACAGTTTCGTCGCTACGGCCGAAGCCATTGTGCATTCTGGCGCGACTCCGGTATTTGTGGATATCGATCACAAGACCTACAACATTGATATCAATCAAATCGAAGATCATATTACGACGCGAACCAAGGCAATTATACCTGTCCACCTGTATGGCCAGCCCGCGGATATGGACTCGGTTTTGAGTGTGGCCAAGCTATATGGCCTCAGAGTCATCGAAGACGCCGCCCAAGCCCACGGCGCTCGATACCACGGCCGGCGAGCCGGGTCCATGGGGGATGCGGCGTGCTTTAGCTTCTATCCCGCCAAGAACCTCGGGGCTTGCGGCGACGGAGGCGCGGTCGTTTCCAACGATCCCAGTATCGCAGAGGCCGTAAGGAGACTACGGGACCACGGTGGACTCAAGAAATACGAGCATGATGTTGTGGGCCACAATAGCCGGCTCGACAGCTTGCAAGCGGCAGTGCTCCAAATCAAGCTCCAGCATTTGGAAGGTCGCAACGAGATGCGGCGCCAGCACGCACGTGCGTATGGTGAACTTCTCTCGCAGACCGATGGAGTTGTAACTCCATTTGAGCCAACTGGAGTGGCTGGGGTCTATCACCTTTATGTGATTCGGACTGAGCGAGGAAGCCGAGATCGACTGCAGGAATTCTTAAAAAACAACGGCGTTCAAACCGGCATTCACTATCCGGCGCCCATTCATCGCACTCCTGCTTTTGCCAGCTTTTGTGAGTACGCATGTCCAGTAGCTGAAGGGTATGCAAAAAGGATTTTGTCTCTACCCATGTACCCGGAAATCGAAAGAAACCAATTGGAATATGTCGCGGATTTAGTGTCCATGCGGACATTTGAAGGGAGTCAATAAACGTATGGTTAAGGTGGGTGTAATCGGCTGTGGATATTGGGGTCCTAATTTGATTCGGAATTTTTCGAAAGTTCCAGACTGCCGTCTGGAGGCGGTCGCTGACCAGAAGCCGGAAAGGCTTGCGAGCGTCAGGCACCTGAATTCCGAAATGAGAACGACGACGGAAGCTAACGAGTTAGTGGAATCCGACTCGATTGATGCCGTTGTAATTGCGACACCCATTTCGACTCATTTTGATTTGGCGAAGGCGTGCTTGAATAACGGTAAACACGTCTTTATCGAAAAGCCAATCACGACAACTTCAGCGCAAGCCCGGGAACTCATTCATCTCGCACAGCAACAGCATAAAGTGCTGATGGTCGACCACACGTTCATATACTCGGGCGCTGTACGGAAACTTCGCCAGATCATCGATTCCGGAGAGCTGGGCGAGATCTACTACTACGACTCCGTTCGGCTCAACCTGGGTTTGTTTCAGCATGACGTCAATGTGCTTTGGGACCTCGCTCCTCACGATTTTTCGCTGTTGACGTTCCTGCTCGACAAGAAAGCGATTCGGGTTACAGCTTCGGGCAGTTCTCCAGTCCGCTGGAATGGATGGAAGCAGGAGAGCATTGCGTATGTCAACGTGGAGCTGGAAGGGAGGGCAAACGCGCACTTTCATTTGAACTGGCTGTCACCGGTGAAACTGCGCCGGACGCTGATTGGGGGAAGCCGCAAAATGGTGATCTACGATCACCTGGACACCGAGAATCAGGTAAAGATTTTCGATAAAGGCATCGAGGTACGGGAGGACCTGGATCGCTACAAGGTACTCGTGCAATATCGGATGGGGGATTTGCTGTGTCCGAAGGTGGACCAGACCGAAGCTTTGGAAGTCGCCTGCAAGCATTTCGTCCACTGTATTCAAACAGGGGAACAACCCATCACGGACGGGCAAGCGGGACTCCGCGTTGTCCAACTGCTGGAAGCAGCGGAACGATCCATGAGAAAGGAACAAAGGAGCCCAGACATATGGATACCAGACAACAAAGTGGTCTCTGCCAGAGTATAGCCGGCGATGTAAAGCTGGGCGAAGATGTAAAGATTTACAACTTCGTCAACCTGTACGGCTGCGAGATTGGAAGCCGTACAAAAATTGGAGCGTTCGTCGAGATCCAAAAGGGAGCAAAGATCGGAACGGACTGCAAAATCTCGAGCCATACGTTCATCTGTGAAGGCGTGACTGTAGAAGACCGGGTGTTTATTGGACATCAGGTGGTTTTTATCAACGATCGTTATCCGAGGGCGGCCAATGGGGCAGGTCAACTTCAGACAGAGGCCGACTGGACTGTTGAATCGACCCTGGTCCAGCGTGGAGCGTCAATCGGCAGCGGCAGCGTCATTTTGTGCAATGTGACTATAGGCGAGAACGCCATCGTGGGGGCCGGTAGCGTCGTGACAAAAAACGTTCCGGCTAACGCTGTCGTTGCCGGTAACCCCGCCCGCATCATGCGGTATTGCGAAGCGAGTCCAGTCCATGAACTGACGACACAGGCTGTCCCAGAACCATGGCCAATTGAGTTGAAACCAGGAAGGTGAACTTGTCTGTAGAGCCAACTTTTAGTGATCTTAGCTTGATAGCCGTCCCCCGAGCAACCGTTGGGAATAGTGTTCGATCCCCTGAAGAATTTCACGCACTGCTGGCACGCGAGCAGTTCTGCTCCGATAGAAACGAGCACGAGTTTTCGCTCTTAGCTTTTCATGAAAGAACCGGTGCCGTGGAGGCTGAACACTTGGTGCAGGTGTTGACTCGGAGGGTCCGTCAGATCGATGAAATCGGATGGCTGGATCCACGGCGCATCGGTGTTCTGTTGCCCTATACCTCGTCGAGTGGCGCGAAGACACTCGCCGAAGATATCTGCCGCATGATGGCCGGGTCGCCACCGAAGTATACGATCTACACATATCCCGGTCGGGGGTTGCCAGCGGAGGGGGGCAGGCCGCCGGGTGTCCCCAATGCAATGCGAAGTTCTGCTTCTCGAGCCGAAGGATCTTCTGCGGCGGAAGCGGGTCCGAAGGAAACGTCAGTTCGATGTAGCGAATGGCCCGATGGTTTGTTTGCCGATCGGATTCCCGTCTGGAAGCGAGCTATTGACATCGTTGGCGCTCTGGTAGGACTCGTATGTCTTTCCCCGCTGTTATTGCTTACAGCCATTGTGATCAAAACGGTGTCGCCTGGTCCGGCTTTTCTAAAGCAGAAGAGACCTGGACGTCACGGAAAAATGTTCACGATTTGGAAATTCCGGACGATGCGGGTGGATGCTGACGTCACGGCGCATGAAAATCACCTCAACAATCTGATCACCGGGGACAGGCCGCTGACGAAGCTGGATGCCAAACGTGATCCTCGGATTTTTCCCTTCGGCCACATTATTCGCCGATGCTACATCGACGAACTGCCGCAACTGATAAATGTGCTTCGCGGTGAGATGAGTTTGGTCGGACCCCGACCGTGTATGCCGTACGAAGTGCAGGAATACAAATTGTGGCAAATGCGGCGGTTCGATGCCGTTCCGGGTATGACAGGACTATGGCAGGTCAGCGGAAAGAACAAGACAACATACAAGGAAATGATACGCCTTGATATTACCTATGCGAGGCGCAGTTCTTTTTTGCTGGATGTGAGGATACTTCTCAAGACAGTTCCCTCGATACTTGGAGAAGTCATTGATGCTTTGCCTCATCGACAGGTCAGTGGCAATTTGCCGGAGAGGCACTGACGACGG